>JABWAJ010000126.1 GCA_013361075.1 Saprospiraceae bacterium
AGAAAGATCGGGCGCACTCGCTTCATTGGCAGCTCCATATTGGATTGTCCGGAGCATACCCATACCTCCCCAATTAAAATATTGAAAATGGTAAGTGTATTGTGGCCTTGCAGGATCATTTTATACGGCCCCCCTGCGGGCAAAGCCTTTAGCGCAATTTTCCATTCACCAGCCTGATTGGCTTCAGTTCGATAACCGGCCCCGGCAAATTCAACAGACACTTGTTCCATGGGTGAGGCCCACCCCCAAATGTTGGTTGACACTCCCTGTTGCAGTACCATGCCATCGCTCACCAGCCTGGGTAACTTTATATCGCCCCAAACGACGCTTGTCTGGATGAAGAGGAGGAAAAAAAGTCCGGTTTGAATAGTTTTTCGCATGTGAGTTTTAATTGTTCCAAGTGTTTGTCCAACAAAACACCAGGTTATTTCAATTGATAAATTTCCACGATTTTCTTTAGCTCTTCAAGCGTTCTGGTTGGCGGTTGCAAGGGGGACGGAACGGGTTTTTGGGAAAAAGTTTGGAAATACAGAATACAGGCGTCGCGCCAATTGAGTGCTTCCCTGAGCTGTACTGCCAGCCTCCCGGCTACATCTGCATGCATTTCCGGGTCTACCAAAGGCCGTACTTTATTCCATTCATCCTGCATCCAGCGCACGCCTTCAATTCCCTGATAGTATCGCATACAAAACTCGTCCCAGAGTAATCTACCTGTTGAAAGTTTCTTATTCCAGCTTACCCTGTGAAACCAAAGGAGGTATTTTACATCACAGGTCTCAGGGTCTTTCCATTGCTGTTGCACTTCCGGGCGGTACAACCCGAGGGCATTGCTGCCCGAAATGGTTCTGTCGAATCCAATGCCGGATGAGTCAGCCCGGTGGTAGTAAACCGAAGTCCAGTCGGGCCTTGCGCTGCGGGAAAGCCAGGGCTCGGGACCAAAATGAATGCCCTGCCCTATCACATGGTGTAAGCCCAGGGGGGTAGTATGATTGACATAAATCTCCCTCGAGCGCAGCAATATATTTTTTATGCCTGAAACAGCAGCAGGGTCTTTTGTCCAGGTCATTTTTATCCACTCGTCTGCAATTTGTGCTTCAGATAGCGTATGATCCCAGGCCAACCGGCCAAAAGCGTACCAGTTGGCCTGCGACATGAGGTGCCCGGTCCAGTTTCGGTCAGACCCGCTATTGGCTACTCCCGCTATGGCGGTGAAGGGATATTGATGCACGGAGCCGTCGATTATTCTGGCTACCGTTGAACCTTTTCCGGAAGCATACGTGTCTGTTTCCAAACATTCTTTGAACAAGGTGGCTAAGTAGACCAGGTTGGTGGAAAAGCCAAGATATTCCTGTGTAATCTGAAATTCCATGGCCAAAGGCGTTTTTGGCATGGCTCCAAATAGCGGATGAAAGGGTTCGCGGGGCTGAAAATCAATTGGTCCGTTTTTGACCTGAACAATGACGTTTTTATCAAAATTACCATCCAGTGGTTTGAATTCATGGTAAGCTTCTTTGAACCGGTCACCTGCCGGATCGGGGCTGTATACAAAAGCGCGCCAGATAACTTTCCCCTGAAATGGGCGAAGCGCCTCAGCAAGCATATTGGCACCATCAGCGTGTGTGCGCCCGTGCTCCTGTGGCCCCGGCTCACCTTCTGAATTGGCTTTTACAAGAAAGCCGCCAAAATCCGGAATGTAACGGTATATTTCTTTGACTTTTTCATTCCACCAGTTCCGGACTTCCGGAGCAAGCGGGTCAGAAGTAGGGAGCTTGCCCAGAATTTTGGGAGAAGCAAAATTGATGGAAAGGAAAACCCGGATGCCATAAGGCCGGAGAACGTCAGCTAAAGCTTTTACTTTATTCAGGTACTCGGCGGTCAAAAACCGGGCGCTGGCATTAACGTTATTCACCGCAACGGCATTAATGCCAATGGAAGCATTGGCACGGGCATAATCCCGGTACCTCGGGTCAATGGTTTCCGGCAATTCGTACCATTTCCAGAGTGAAGCGCCGGCATAACCCCGCTCAATTGTTCCCAAAGGATTGTCCCAGTGGTTGAGCATGCGCAGGCGGATTTTGGGAGCTTGCCGGATTTTTATACCGGAAACCTGCGATTCGGTCTGCATTAACCGCAGCAGTTCAAAACAGCCGTATAGAATTCCCCGGTCATCACTGCCGGAAATAAGGAGATTCCCATCTTTTGATTCGATAAGATATCCTTCTTCAGGTAGTGACCCGTCTTTCTGGAGAATGACACCGCCTCTGGATTTTGGCGTTGTACCCACCTTTGTGCCAAGCAAGCCCTGTATGCCGCGTTGCAGTTCTGCCAGTGCCGTTTCAACAACAGGTGTTGGTTCGGTGCGTACTTCGATGAACCTGGCAAAACGTCGGTATTCCGACCTTTTTGAGGAGTTGCTCAGTAAATCGTATTTCAACCAAAGCCGGTAACCATCGTCAGCGTGGGCCACACAAAAGCAAAGCAACAGGCAAATCAAAAGCAGGTTTTTCCTCATTTTATTTAAATTAAGAGCTTGTTCGGGATTTCATGACGGAGCGAAAGCGAGGAAATTTTGTTTTAGACAAGGCGGATTTTGCAGACGTAGCTAGCAGCTACGGCGAAATCGAAGATTCGACGTAGTCAAAAAATCCAACGCAGTATAAAATAAAATTTGCCGCTTGCAGCCCGTTGATGAATTCCCTAACAAGCTCTAAGCTTCCGGAAACCTGAAGCCATGATCAGGACGCATTGGAATGCCAGGGTATGGATATCCCGTTGCGTTCCTGCACTTTTTCTCCAGTACAAAAGCCCGTACTCGTACTATGGAATACGTGTCAACTGTGAATAAAGTGATATCAGGACTTAACAAGTAACCTGCAAGCAAACCATTCGCCCGCTAAAAGCATGGTGCTTTAGCAATACAGGTTAAAAACAGATCTTAATGCTATTTGGGAGAGAAATTCAGGAGTATTGTTCTGCTTCGTGTAAAATTGACATACTTCGTTTGGCAAATATAAAAGTAAGAACTAAAAATGCAACCGATTTGCATTAATGTTTTTTTTTGCCACTTCCCACCTTAACCAATTGCCGGGCCACCCGGAAAATTCATTTCTAAGACTTCTCCAATAAATTGGTCTTCTGTGTAACTGTGGCAAGCTTTGTCCGTATAGCGTGTTTGAGATTTTTTGTTCCTCAGGAACATGATCTGCAGACAGAACACCATTTTCACGCTACAAACACAAGTTATGCTCGCAAGGCCAAGTACCATTGCCCGGATCCTTGAAGGAATTGAAACACTACAGCCCACAACAGAGGAGGTCATCATGGTACTTTTTTCTGAGTCTTCAACACCAGATATTCCTTCCCTCATTCAGACGCTGAACGATAGGAACATCACTTTTTTCGGCGGCATTTTCCCGGGGTTAATACATGGGGAAAAACGGGAAACGGATGGTTGTATCCTGAAAAAATTCAAGGCATTAATGGCACCAGTGTGCGTTTCCGGCATTGCATCCTCCAGCTTTGAAGGGCTACCCCACCATGTTGCCACAGCACATATTGAACAAGGTACTGCCATTATTTTGCTGGATGGGCTTACTCCCAATATCTACCTGTTTTTAGAAAAAATAAACGACTTACTGGGAGAGCAGTGTAATTTCATTGGAGGAGGTGCAGGCTCCATTACCCTCAACCAACAGCCGTGTATATTTTCTAACCATGGGTTTATGGAAGACGCAGCCATTGTTTGTGTGATTGACAAACAAGCCTGTCTCGGTGTTCGGCATGGATGGAAGCAAATGGCAGGCCCGCTTGTAGCCACCCAAACCTCAGGCAATACCATTCTTCAGCTGAATTGGCAAAATGCGATAGAGGTGTACAATAACATTGTCGAAGCCGATTGCGGCATCAGACTCAATAAAGATAATTTTGCTGGTATCGCTCAAGGTTACCCTTTTGGGATTTTCCGTGAAAAAGAAGATGATATTGTGCGCGACCCCCTGACCATTGGCGAAAATGGGGCGATTGTCTGTATTGGTGAGGTTCCAGCCAATACAGTGCTTCACGTACTAAAAGGAGATCCGGAAGTTTTGCTGGATGCTGCCCGGAAAGCGATGAGCGATTGTGGAGAAAAAACTGGTTTTCCCATTTGTGCAGAGGGAACTTTTGTAGTAGATTGCATTACCCGCACCTTATTTCTTGACGAACAATTTTCGGATGAGATGAACATTATCAGGGAAGGCCTGGTCATAGAAACGGAGGAACAGGAACCCTTTGGCATATTGAGTCTGGGAGAAATATCTTCATACGGGGAAGGGTTGCTTGAGTTGTTTAATAAAACCATCGTTGTAGGAGCATTGTATTGATATGAATTGACTATGACAAACAACATCCAAATTATTCAGGACATTTCCCTCCTCTACGAGATTTCACTCTCTATTGGAAATTCTCTTGATCCGGTGGAAAATTGTCACAACTTTCTGCGCACTCTAATTAGCCGGAAAAGCCTGAATTTTGGCTCGGTTTGGCTGCGCAGGAAAACAGACGATAAAAAACCGGTGTGCGATTTATTTTTTACCCACCCGCATTTCAGGGAAGATGTCAAAAACATTTCCTGCGATCATGCTCTGCTTCAGGAATTAAAAACCAGGCCTTATTTGTGCCTGTTGAGCCAGGAACCCAATTTCAAAGACTTTGTTCACGAAAAAAAAGTTGGAAAAGGAGCTTATGCTATTTTCCGATTGGGCGATCTGGGTTTTTTAAAGCTTTTTGCTTCCAACCGCCCCGAAGGCTTTCCAGATATGGAAATGGCACAGTTGAAACAGGTTGTGGACAAACTCAAAACCTCACTCGATGGTTGTTTTGCCCATATCCGGCTTAAAGAAGAGACAGAAAGCCGCCTGGAGGCGCAAAAAGCTTTGGAGGAGAGTGAAAACAAGTTGCGCCGAATCATTGATTCTTCACTGGATGCCGTTGTATCTTCAACAGCTGAAGGGGTTACCATCGAATGGAATGCCCAGGCAGAAAAAATGTTTGGTTATAGCCGGCAGGAAGTGCTGGGAAGGCAGTTACGGGATTTGGTCATTCCGGAGCGAAACAGGCATTTGTTCCAAAACGCCTTGGATGATTATCAGCGAACTACCGACGAAAACATCATCAACAAACGGTATGAAATAAAATGCTCGCGAAAAAACGGGACGGAATTTCCGGCGGAGCTAAGTTTTACTGCCGATACCAGTAGTAAGAACATCCTGTTTGTTGGTTTTTTACGCGATATCACAGCGCAAAAAAAAGCAATGCAGGAAATTGAGCAGGCACGGATCCGGATGGAAACGCTGATCACCAACCTGCAAACCGGCATTTTACTGGAAGACAGCAACAGACGGATTACCCTGGTTAATCAACCTTTTTGCGATATCTTTTCCATTCCCGTGGAACCGAAAAATTTACCTGGTTACGATTGTAGCCAGGCTGCCGAACAATCCAAGCATTTGTTCAAATACCCCGATCAGTTTTTAGCAAGCATAGAAACGGCACTAAAGAACAAAATACTCATTGAAAATGAGGTTTTTGTCATGGCTGATGGCCGCATCTTCGAACGCGATTTTATTCCCCTTTTTTCCGGCACCAAATACGAAGGCCATTTGTGGCAATACCGGGACGTCACGGAACGCCAAAACGCACAACGGGCAATTCTGGAAAGTGAGGAAAAATACCGCGGGGTGTTGGAAAATATGACACTCGGCCTTTTGGAGGTTGATCTGAAAGGCAATATCATTCGAACCAACAATGCATTTTGCCAGATGCTTGGCTATCACCCCAATGAATTATTGGGGCAAAATATTGCACACCGCCTGCAACCCGATGCAGCTAAAATGATTTTGTACCACCACCTTTCAGTTCGGGAGAAAGAAGAATCCAGCGTTTATGAATTGCAAATGAGAAAAAAAGACGGCACCCTCATTTGGGGGCTCGTTAGTGGTGCTCCGATAAAAAATTCGCAAGGAGTAATTATCGGCTCAATTAGCATCCTGTTCGACCTAACTGAACGAAAAAAAATGGAAACGGAACTGGCCAATGCTAAACTCACGGCAGACCGTGCAAGGTTAGCCGAACGGCAGTTTCTGGCACACATGAGCCATGAAATCCGGACACCCATCAATGCTGTCATCGGGATGGCACATTTACTGGATGAAACTCAGCCCGATGCCACCCAAAAGGAATACATCAATAGTTTGCGATTCTCGGCCGATAGTTTGCTGGGCATCATTGATAACATTCTTGATCTTTCCAAAATTGATGCAAGCGAAATTGAATTTGAGAAAAAACCATTTGATCTGGACTACCTACTCAAATCTCTGCTGCTGGCTTTTCAATACAAAATTGAAAAAAAAGACATTCAGATCTTTGCCTCCGTTGACCCGGCTATAAAAAACATCGTGATCGGCGACCCAACCCGTACCAACCAGATTTTGACCAACCTGTTGAGTAATGCCCTGAAATTCACGGAAAGGGGCATGATCAGCCTTACCGCCAAATTGATCGGCAATTCTCACGGGAAATACGATATCGAATTTAAAATCCGGGACACGGGGATTGGCATTCCGGAGGATAAGTTAGAAACGATTTTTGAGTATTTTAAACAAGCCGACGTCCAGATCAACCGTAAATTTGGGGGCACCGGACTCGGGCTCACCATTGTCAAACAATTGGTTGAAATGCAGGGCGGGTCAATTCGTGTAGAAAGCAGGCTCGGACATGGCTCTGATTTTATCGTTTCGCTTAGCTTCGGGGATTCCGGGATTCCGGTCAATGAGCAGAAAATTATCTTTGAAATTGATCACCAAAATAGCCGGAAATTATCAAAAGGCCTCCATCTGCTCGTGGTAGAAGACAACCTGATGAATCAAAAATTGATTTGCAAAACCATTCAAACCTGGGAGAGCACCTTTGATGTTGCCATCAATGGTTTGGAAGCCCTGGAAAAAGCAGCAACCCAACGGTTTGATGCCATCCTTATGGACATTCACATGCCCGAAGTTGATGGCTTTGAAGCCACGCTGGCCATTCGGAAAGACCGGAATAATCCTAACAGGGATGTTCCCATCATTGCGCTTACCGCTGCAGCCATGTACGACGATAAAAGGAGGGCCATTGAGGTTGGGATGAATGATTTTCTGACCAAACCTGTTTCTCCAAAGGTGCTTAAAGAACACATTTTGCTTGCCATTCAGGAATGCCGAAACAAGAATGTAACTGAAATTCCGGATGCCGGGAATCCGGAAGTCGTTGCTCCGATTGACCTGAATTATCTGATTGAACTGAGCAACGGGGATCTCCATTTTGTTGAGACCATGATTGATGCTTTTCTCGCAGAAGCTCCTGAATTACTGCAAAATTTGAATGCAGCTGTCATTGAAGAAAATTGGAATCAAATTTACCAACAGGTACACAAATTGAAACCCAGTTTTGTCATGATGGGCATGAACAATTTGCACGAAATTGCTGTAGAGGTCGAATCTGTTGTCAGGAGAAATCCGGTAGATGCAGATGTTGTGGTCAATTTGGTGGTGCAAATGACCACCACTGCCGACACCATGCTCCCTATGCTGGAGGAATTGAAAAGCGAAATGGCTTTACAACTTTGAGGGGATTACCACAATGTCCGGATGGGGTATTGCCGAATAGTTGCAGCGGTATCGGGCAATGGCATTTCTAAAAATTGGTTCTTTTTCCACAACAGCAATGTTGCCGACTCTGAAGTACGTTCGAGTACAGTGTCTCCGTCAGGAACCATGCTGTGCTGGATGTCCCTCCGAACAATATCTTTTTGGCCGTCGCCGTCAAAATCAAATATCCAGCTGCCAATCAGTACCTGACCGCCGTCGCCTCCATACCACTCTGCCGCAGTAATCCGGTCCGTAAAGGTTTTTCTTGCTTTGTCGTACACCAGCAACGAGTGGTGTTTAAACCAAAATTGCCTGACTTCAACCCAATACGCTTCTGATTCGCCTCCCAGCGGGAAATGCTGATGCCCCAAAACCACGGCTTCTGCAGAATCGGCCAAATATTCGATTTCCTGCAGCAGGGTAGGGGGTACAGTGCTGAAAAACAAAGAATTAGGAATAGGGTCGCCTGTTTCTGGCAATTCCGTTTCCTCCGCTATTTCCACAAGTAAGGTATCGGGTAGTTGATGTAACTGAAAATAATCCGTTAACTCCCGCTCTTTTGGCAGGCTTGGCCTTTGGCAGGAAAGCAACAACGCAACAAAGGTGATGGAACAAAGCTGGAATAAAGAAAAGTGGTGGAAGATCATGGTCTATTTTTTGGAGTTAAAAGCACCGGCCATCCAGAAAAAAAACAAGAGCATCAGGGCACCAATCATTAGCGGTACAATCCCCAGCCATGCTGCTGATCGTTGAGCAGAACTTAACGTATTTCCTTCCCGAATGAGCAATATCAGGCATTTGATGCCCAGCACCACAACAACAAGGCCGATGGTTACTTGCACCAGGCTTACACTTTCGCTCCAGCGAATGGAAGCAGGCAAAAAACGGGGGATAAAAATTACGGCCACTATGAGCCCCCAAATGAGTTTGGCCCATAGTGGTAGTAACTGAGCAGACCAGCCGCGTAAAAAAATCCATACAATCAGCACGAGGCAGCTGCCTGCAAGGGTCAGAATAAACAAAGCTTTAGGTAAGGACATTTAGAAACCATCTAAGTCAACGGAGCCTGTTTTGCCACCGTTTCCACCCTTTACGTCTGTCAATTGCTCGTCAGAAAGGATCTCAAGATCTGTGAAATTGGTCATGATAAATTGAATTTAAGTTTGAATGAATAAGACAACCTGATTCCGGGGAAAGATTACATTCCTTCAAGGTCTACAACAATGATTTTACCACCGCCGCTTCCACCTTTTACTACTTCAAGTTGTTCATCTGTTAAGATTTCAAATTCTGAAAAATTGGTCATGATGTTGTGAATTTTAAGTTTGAATGAATAGGTACAAACCAGACTGTAATATTAAAAAAAATAATATCGGTGCACAAAAAAATCCTTTTAAACAAGCGCTAACAGGCATGGATATCCTGTTAGCGCTGAAGTTTTGAAACAGTAAAAGAATGCCCGATATTTTCCCAACCGGCTATTCCGGTACTGGTTTGCCTGACTCCAGGGTTTTGATCATTGAAGTCAGCGAATTTTTATTCACGTCATCAGGTGCCTGTGTGAGCGCAATTTTGGCGTGTTTCAGTGCGGCTTTGAGGTCACCCATCGCCGAATAGCCCCGCATCATGCCCACATGGGTCGGCCACGTGTCCCCATTTTTTTTGAAATTTTTCTCAAACACCGCAAACGCTTCTTTGTATTTTTTCTGGCGAACCAGCTGCCGTCCATATCCATGCATTTCAAGAACGGTGGCATTGGCCAAGGCAGTTTCCATGGTAGCCTCTGCTTCCTGCTCATTGCCTTTTTTGCGCAACAATCCCGCTTTGGTAGACAGGGCTGCAAAGGTTTTAACGCCACCCAGGCTAGGGTCTGTGGCGCTGTTAATCCAGTTCATGGCCTGGTCGGTGTTCACATCGTTCGCCAGGCACCACTGCGCTGCTGCCTGAAGACTTGGCGGGTCAAAACCCAATGCACCGCTCATTTGAGCCTGAATGGAAGCCAAAGCTGTTTGGGTCAGATCCACAGCCACTGTAAACGGAATGCGCCAACGCTCCCATTCGAGGGCAATGACAACAGAGCGGTCGGTTTGATCCGAAAAGGTGTACTCCAGGCGCTCCCGGCTTTGTGGCAGGTCTTTTTGTTGCTTCACTTGAACCCGCAGCACGTCGGCTTCCGGGTTGTAGAAATAGCTGCCCCATCCGGCCGTATTTTTTGAAAAGATGAGGGTGCAGACATCCGGTTGCAGCTCCATGAAGAAACCGTATTTACCCGCAGCCAGCTTTTTGCCTTCAACGATTACGTCAGTTGAGAAGGAGATCGTCGTGCTTTCGTTGGCTCCGGCCCTCCACGGCGATTCGCCATTGGAGCCAAAGCCAAGCACCGTGGTACCATAATAAGCAACAGGGGTGCCCCAAATCTGCCCTTCGCGCCCTTTTACGCCGGGGGCATTCCATTGGATTTCAATATTGGTGACCCCCACCCGCCGGCCAGCCCAGCTTTTGTGATTGGTGCCATTTTCAGGCAGTGAAAGTGCCTGGCCGAAAACCCCGGAGGTGAAAAAAAACAGGCAGGCTACGCTGAGCGCCAGTTTTGGAAGAGACATTTTTTTGTGTTGAACAGTCATTGGTGAGTAGATTGGTTAGATAATAGGTTTTAAATCAATGGGATAAATTTAGCTGATTTGCTGGTGCGCAAAGAGATAGTGGGAGGTTTTTAGGGGGAGGAGATGGGGGGATTTTTAGCCAACCCCAGTAGGCAGCTGTTTTTTCAGAAACCGTTGCTGCATTTTAGAAACCTGAAACGGTTAATCCAAAATGCTCTCGCCGTTCAAATCCGTCGTCAGCACCAGGCTCATGTAATCAAAATAGGGACGCATTGCCTCGAAGGTAAGCTTTACTTCCAGCAGGAAATTGTCGCTGGTCACTTCTGCGTCCGTAAAACTCCGGTGTACGATAAAGTTTTTCTTGCGGATCAGGTCCAGGGCAGGGCTGTTTTTATCGTAGCCCCGGGGCGCGCTTTTTAAGGCTTCGCCCTGGATAGTGCCGAAATATTTTTGAAAAACAGGATCAGCCATAATTTGCCGGATGGGTTGATCGTCTACTGCAAACTCGTCGCGGATGCGTTTAAGATCGGGAGCATTGGGTTGCCAGAACCCTCCACCGGCAAAAGAACCACCCGGCTCAATTTGCAGATAATAGCCTCCTCTAAGCCGATTGGTGGCCCGGGTAAAACCCATGCCAAAGTTGTTTTTGTAAGGTGTTTTGTCTTTGGAGAAACGTACATCCCGGTATATGCGGAAAAGATGGGCCCCTTCTATATGGTCGGTTTCTTCCAGCGCTGCCTCTACAGCCTTTGTGAATTGTTTTAAATTATCCAGCGCAGCTTCATAACGGTCTTTGTTGGCCTGAAACCATTCACGGGTATTGTTCCCGGCAAGGTCTCGGAGAAATTGCAACGAAGCTGGTTGAATTTTCATTTTTTAAGGATGTGTTTTTCAAAGATAGGCGAAAAGCCGGATGAGTACAACATTTTTTTGGGTTTTGAAGGGCTTGATGGCGTTCTTTTCCTGATTCATGATACATGCTAGGCTGAACCCGCAGCCTTAATCCGTATGCAACCCAAGAGGTTGCCACGAGCAACGCCGTTTTAAAATGAAGGGGTTGGGCTTCGGCACGAGCGGGGCCAGCGGTGCAGGCCGGGCCGATCATAAAATGTCTGAATCAGAATTCACAGAATTTCAGAATTTCCGGAATCGCGCTATCCTGAAAATTCTCTAATTCTGTGAATTCTGATTCAGACAAGAGGAAAGCGTTTTGGAATAAAAATCATGGCTTATTGATGGCTGAATCCGAAGACTTAAATCGTTGAAAACCAAAATTTTGAAACGATGAGCGCCGTATTAAAATGAGGCAGGCGGAAGGATATAGAATTGCGGTACGAGCGAGTAAGCTTGAGCTCCAGCGGGGAAATACCCCGATCCAAAATTTATAATCATCTCCCATCACGACTGGAACAATGTATACTTATCAAAACATTCAATAAAGTTAGCCAAAAAACTGAAAAAGAAAAAATAAGCGCTTGTTGAGGATTTCAGGATTGCTACAATTGGCAGTTCACAATCAACCTCAAGCCTCTCTTATGCCGTATTTTTACGTATATTTATTTTCTAGTATAAATACGCTGGTTTTCATAAAACTTAGTGCTTTACTTTGCGAAAATTAAAAAACTATTCTAATGCAAATCACGTTTAACAACCAAACTGGCTTCTCACCTGCAGAAGTATACTGGACGATTGTTGGTAAAAACAAGGCCAGCCAATTTGCGCACATCACTGTTGACGGAAACGGAAACGGGTCCCTCGTTCCGATGGATGTCAGTGATAACATCCACGATGGGTATGCTGATTATTCCTATCCTTTGAGCCAATGTTCGGCCATCAACCTGCCCAATAACCTGTACATCGATTCTGCACGAATCTATCTTTCTATCGGCAGCAGCCTGCCCATTAAGGTACATATCGATGGATATGCGCCGCCATCCATCACCAATCCGAGTGTTGCCGGTTATGCTACCATTTATGATTTTTGTGAATTTGCTTTTAAGCCAGGGAAAAAAGAGAATGTTTACAACCAATTGAATTTCAATACGAGCAGTGTTGACTTGTTCAGTATTCCCATTTTGGCAAACTTATCCGGAGGGAATCTGGAAAAGGCTTTAATCGTGGGGTATGAGGCTACCCGGGCCACTATTTTCAGCGCAATTGCTACCTGTGTAGATCCCAACTTTAAAGGTTTGATCATTCAGGATACTTCGAATACTTATTCGACTGATTTGCGCATCATTTCACCGGCCAATGTTTTTTCCACCATTGTCCCCCATCCCGTCCTCCAGTATTTTACAACATTTTTTGATGCGTATATTCAGGCGCTCTGGACTCAATACCGCTCAGAAGCCCTCACCGTGAAAATCAAAGACGATGTGTATACCGGTCGGGTAGATGCTTCCAACAATTTTAATTTTACAGACAAGACCGGCAAAATCGTTTGCACCATTCCCGGCCTGGGTTCTGGCAGCACGACCCCGCCAGCCATTACGTCCTTAGATGTTTTGGGCTGCCGGAATTCTCTGGCATATGGAGATGATATTCAGAAGAATATCCAGAAATACATCGCCGCAGCCATCAACCGTACGGTCATGGATACCCTGCCCAACAACCAAATGGGGGATAGCTGGTGCGATCTGGCAAGCCAATACTATACCAATACCCACGCCCCCATTCACTATTATGCACTAATTTTGCACAACAAAAGCCTTTTGCTCAACGGTGTGCAAGCCTGCTATGCCTTTTCTTATGATGATGTATGCGAACAAAGCAGTAGTGTTGTTGGGCAGGACACCGATGGTTCTCTGGCGCTCAGCCTGACTTTGCCTGCGTGGTAAGTTAGCCAGCCCCCAAAAAAAAATAGGTCAGGCAAAACTGCCCGACCTATTTTTTTTTTCATTGACCTTAAATGGCGACAACCCAAACGACAATTTGGAATCTTTTAGTTATTTAAATTCCTGATTATCATAAGTTCCGACATTTTTCGTGTGATCCCGCTGGGATTCTCATATGTTTTTGATTTTTAGATGAATTTTTAAGACAGTATATTTCTTGAGAAATATTATTAGCTCTTTCATTTTTTTGAATTATTATTTTATTACAAACTCTTTTATGACTTCCATTTTCTTATTATCAAACTTTTGTTATAGAACAAAGATTTGGATTTAATAAAATGACAAAAAAACTTTTTTTTCTTGATGTAGTAAAATCACTTCTTTTAACTGCTCTGATTTGAGGAATGTTACTTTCATTTATTGTTTGGATTTATACTATTATTGGTGTAAATTTTTGGTGGGTTGCTTTTATAGCACTTTCTTTTTTCTCACTTTTTATTATGATGTTTTATTCAACTTTAATAGTTCCTCTTTTTAATAAGCAAGTACCTTTAGAAAAATGAGATTTAAGAACTCAAATAGAAGCATTTTGAAAAAAAGTTTGATTTGATATTAATGAAATTTATGTGATAGATGGAAGTAAAAGAAGTTCAAAAGCAAATGCCTATTTTTCATGATTTTGACCGAAAAAAAGAATTGTATTATTTGAT
>JABWAJ010000127.1 GCA_013361075.1 Saprospiraceae bacterium
TATTGCGTACCTACGGCACGAAACGGGAACATTCGATGCTTTTTCTACCGACATTTCGCCCCGATGGGGCGTGAAAAAATTCGGGATGACTCATGTTGCAAACTTGCCTACTTCTTCCACCCCGGCCCGCGCACGACCCTGCCCGGCATCGCCCCGGTATGTTCGCCATTTTTGAGCACTTGTACGCCATTGACAAACACGTGGTTGACCCCAACGGCATACTGGTGTGGCTGCTCAAAAGTAGCCTTGTCGGCAATAGTAGCCGGATCAAAAATCACCAGGTCAGCAAAATAACCAGGTTTCAGATACCCGCGTTTTTTAATTTTCAGGTGTTCGGCAGGCAGCGAAGTAAGTTTGCGCACCGCTTCTTCCAGCGAAATGACTTTTTCTTCCCGTACATATTTGCCCAGCAGGCGGGCAAAATTGCCGTACGCACGCGGATGGGTAGAAGATTTCAGGAATACGCCTTCAGTGGCCATTGCGGCCGCATCGGAGCCAAAGCTCAGGTAAGGCAACGGGATTTGCTTGCGGACGTTGTCTTCCGACATCAAAAAATAAACCACCCCTACCCTGGTACCATCCTGAATGACAAGATCCATCGCCGTATCTTCTGGGTCTGTACCCCGGATGGCCGCCACTTCAGCCAAGGTTTTTCCGGTGTATTTTTTCAGTGTATCGTTTTTAAACTCGCTCAGCAGCAGCTTGTCGGCTGACCCTGCTGAAAAATACAGGTTTTCCCAATCCTGGGCATCCTGCTTCATTTCTGCCTTTACACGCTTGCGGATGGCAGGATCCTGCAGGCGTTTGGCCCACACATCGTAGCCGCCTTCCTGCACCCATGGCGGCATGGCCGCGTCTAAGCCCGTTGCGCCGGCAATATAGGTGTACATGTTGGCAGCAATGTCCAGACCTGCCTTCCGGGCGCTGTCAATTTTGGCGATGGCTTGATCCATTTTCGGCCAATTGTTTTTTCCGGCAGCTTTGAGGTGGTAGATTTCTGCAGGTAGACCAGCTTCCCGGGATATCCTGATGGCCTCATCAATGCCTTCCAGAAACCGGTTGCCTTCACTGCGCATGTGGGTAATGTAACGTCCGCCATAAGGAGCTGCCGCCTGGCACAGGGCGATGAGTTCTTCCGTTTTGGCATAAAAAGCAGGGGCATAAATGAGGGCGGAAGCCACACCCATTGCGCCCTCTTCCATTGCCTGGCGCACCAATGCCTGCATGCGGGCAAGCTCATCCGGGGTTGGCGGACGGTCTTCATAGCCGATTTCGTGGATGCGCGCTGTAGTCGCTCCCATGAACGAAGCCACATTCAGCGAAACACCTTTCTTTTCCAGAAATTCTAAGTATTCGCCCAGAGTCGTCCAGCTAACATCGTACTTGATGTCCCCCTGAGAGGCTTTGGTTCCGGCCTTCATTTCGTCATTGAGCGGCCCCATGGACCACCCCTCTCCCATCACTTCCAGGGTAACCCCCTGCTTGAGGTCGCCCATTCCACGGCCGTCCACGATCAGACTTTCCGTTGCCCAACTCAACATGTTGATGAACCCGGGGCTTAGCGCCATGCCGCCCGCATCCAATTCGTTTTTACCCTTGTCTTTTCCCAAATCTCCAATGGCGGCAATGGTGTCGGCATTCACAGCTATATCGCCGCGAATGGGTGCATTGCCTGAGCCATCGTAAAGGAGGGCGTTGCGAATGAGCAGATCGTAGGTTACAGGAGGGGAAGACGTTTGGCAGCCGTGTAAGACCACAAGCGCACCAAATCTGAAAAAGAGCAGTTTCCAGTTCATCTGTTTTTCGTTTTTCCCGATAAAGATGGGGAAAAATGTGAAAACCAGGGAGGAAATGGGCAAATTGGCAAATTGGCAAATTGGCAAAGGGCAAATTGGCAAAGTTCAGGATTGCCCATTTGCCCCTTGCCCATTTGCCCCTTGCCCCTTGCTAACTTTACCTTAAGGCAGCAATACGCGGTCAATAACGTGCACAATGCCGTTGGTGGTTTGCACATCGGGGATTACCATATTGGCGACGGCAGTATTGCCATTCCCTTTTACCGTATAGGTTCCGTTGTTGAATGCGCCATAGGTCAGTGCGGTTCCGCCGAGCGGGGTTTCTGTCGTTCCGCTTAACTCTGAGGTAAATTTGCCGCCATTAGCTACCACATGGTTCAGCAAAACGGCTGTCACAGTTTCCTTCGGAAGCTTGCGGATATCAGCAGGAACGTTAAGTGCTACGCCTAAGTCTGTGCCCAGCTGCCTGAAAGCAGCATCCGTTGGAGCATATACCGTAAATGAGGGGCTGCCTGGCGAAGCCGAAAGGGCGCCTGCAAGTTCAGCGTACAAAACCGCCTCCAGCAGGAAAGACAATTCCGGGCCGGTGAAAGCCTGTGAAGTCGCCAAAGCAATGGTAGATTGGGCTATGTCGGCACCTGTGGCCAGCAACACTTTGTCAATGACGTGGATGACGCCGTTTTCTGCAGCTACGTCGGTAGCCAGAATTTTAGAACCGTTGATGTACAAGTCGTCGCCACGCTTGATGTAACGGCGCGTTGGGCCCAGCAGGGATCCGGAAGAACCACCGGCAGAAACACTGCTGCCCGGCAGAGCGCCATTGCTAACGTGGTAAAGCAAGGTATTGGTCAGAAAAGGTACCTGAAGGGCCCCCAGGTCATCCCCCGTATTGAACCCCAACCTTGCAAAAGCATCATTTGTAGGGGCAAACACCGTAAAATCGCCGGATGGATCACCTGCATTTTCATTAGACAATACCACGGCAACGCCGCCGCGAACAGCTGCACTTTCCAAAGTACTGAAGGCCGGATTGGCCACCGCAACTGCTGCAATGCTCGGCATTTCTTCGCTGTAATCTTTTTCGCAGGAAGTAAAGGAAAACATCAGCAGGCTAAACGCCAGGCCCATGCCAATTTTATGAAGAGTATTCATGGTAATCGCTTTAAAAGTGAATGATGAAAAATTGAATCAAATCAGAAAGAATAAACTACAGCGCCATAAAAAGCGGTGGACTGGCCCAGGTTGCGGCCTGCTACATAAACGCTACCCCCGCCTGCTACGCCAAAGCCACCGGCTACCGGCACAAATACACTGGCACCAACGCGGGTGTAATTCACCCGGGTAGCCGGAAAAACTCCGGTAAAACCTTCCTGGAGAATGTCTACCCCATCTTTAGAAGAAAGCTGACCAGCCACATAGGCATCTACATAAAAGCGGCGGGCAGCGTAGCCAACTTTGAACTCGCTGATAAACGCACTGGGCACGTCATTGCTGCGGAAGCTGTAACCGCCCTGTGCTGTGGCAAATACCCCGGATTCCGTCTGGAAATGTGCTGCTGCAATGGCATTTATGCTGGTGGAGCGGTTGCCAATGGCAATGATGGATTGCAAACCTTCATCCACTTTATAGTTGCCAAGCGGCGTCTGAACACCTACCGTTCCCAGCAGGCCCAGGCTGGAACTGCCAAAATCAATGTTTGCTGCGCGGTATTTCAGGTGCAGGGCAAGGTCCTGCAACCCCTTGCGCTCATTTTCATAACCTAAATCGGCCAGTGTCGCATCTGTTGCCGCTCCTTGGGTGCTGATGTAAGGTGCATTGACAACCAGGTCGAGTTTGTCAGAAATTCCATACGTGCCGTAAAGCGAAAAGCTATTGGTCTCCACTTCGTTGAACACCGGAACACCTTCTATTTTTTCCGGAACAAGGAAGACTTCATCGTACTTTTCTGTCGAAAAAGAGACCACCACACTGCCCCGGCCTTTGCCTTGCATAAAGCCGCTAACGGGGCTTTGAGCTGCTACCAGGAGTGGGGTGGCCAAAAGTGCCAGTACACACCAGCGCATTTTTTTGAACGTCATCATAAGTTTGTTTTTAACATGAGAGAAAGTTGATTCTTTTACCGGCCATTTTTACCGGAACATCACTACCTACGAAAATCTGCCCCATCGCGGTTTTACACGAAGGCCTTTTGCACAGAAAAAAACCGGGGCCATTGTAAAAAATGCGTCAATCCTGATGCTTAAAAGCTTAACACACAGGCAGGTCATGCATGGTTTTGTTACCTTCGCACACAAATCATAAATTTCATGCTCATCAGACCCAGACGCAACCGAACTTCTGCCGCCATCAGGGGACTCGTACAGGAAACACACCTCAACACCGGACATTTGGTACAACCAGTTTTTCTGGCACAGGGCACTAACATCCGCTCTGAGGTTGCTTCCCTTCCCGGAACATTCCGGTTTTCTCCCGAACTGGCCCTGGAAGAAATAGAAGCTTGTATGAAACTTGGGCTCCGCAGTTTCATCCTGTTTCCGGCAGTAGCTGATGCACACAAAGACAAAACAGCAACTTACAGCTACGACCCCGACAATTTTTACCTGCAAACCGCACGGGAAATCAAGCGGAGGTTTCCCGAGTGCTGCCTCATCAGCGACGTGGCTATGGATCCATACAGTGCCGACGGGCACGACGGGCTGGTCCGCGGCGGAAAAATTGTAAACGACGAAACACTGCCCATCCTCGCCAAAATGGCCGTTGCTCAGGCAGAAGCCGGGTTTGACCTGATCGGCCCTTCCGACATGATGGATGGCCGGGTAGAAGCAATCCGGACAGCTCTGGACCATGCCGGGTTTACAGACACGGGCATCATGGCTTATACCGCCAAATATGCCAGTGCATTTTACGGTCCTTTCCGCGATGCTTTAGACAGCGCCCCGCGCGACGACGAAGGCATTCCAAAGGATAAAAAAACGTACCAGATGAACCCGGCCAATCAACGTGAAGCCCTGATTGAAGCAAGTTTAGACACAGCAGAAGGCGCTGATTTCCTGATGGTTAAACCAGCACTACACTATTTGGATGTCATTTCTTTGCTCAAACACCAGTTTGACCTGCCCATCGCTGCTTACCACGTCAGCGGGGAATGTGCCATGCTGCTGGCGGCAAGCCGCAACGGTTGGCTGGATTTTGAAAAGGCAATGCCGGAAACCCTGCTCAGCATTCGCCGGGCAGGCGCGGATGTGATCATTACGTATTTTGCAAAAGCGTTTGCCGAAAGAGGCGGGAGTTTGTAAACATACTGCTTATAAAAATCCCTACTTTCGCCCCGGAATGCTTTTGCTCAACCGCAGCCACGCTTATGAAAACCATCGAAATCAGAACAACGCAGAACGTCATCATCGAATATGAACTGGCCAATGCCTGGACCCGGCTTTCTGCCTTTTTAATCGACGTGCTGATTGTTTTAGGCATTTACCTCGTTTTCAACATCATGGTGGCCATTGCCTTTCCCCCGGAAAGAGGTGCATCAACAGATACTGAAATAGCCGACAGATGGGCTGTCATTATTGGGCGATTTCTACCCATTTACCTGTTTCTGGGGTATATGTTTTTTTCAGAATTACTGATGGGAGGCCAAACATGGGGCAAAAAAGGCGTAGGTATCCGTGTTTTGAGCTTAGACGGGCGCGAGCCGGGCGTGATTGATTACCTGCTCCGTACTGTTTTTTATCTGGCGGATGTATTTACCTCAGCAGGCGTAATTGGACTGCTTTTCATCAGTGCTTCTGCAAAGGGGCAACGCCTGGGAGACATGGCCGCGAATACAGCCGTGGTAAAAATCAATCCAAAGTTGCAATTCCAGCTAAAAGATATTTTGCGGATTGACAGCACCGGTAATTACACTCCGGTGTTCCCGCAAGTTCGCCAATTGAGCGAACAGGACATGCTATTGGTAAAAAACGCCCTGATTCGCTACCGGGAATTTCCAAATGAGGCACACAGCAAAGCCCTCAGCGAGATGATTCTGCGCCTGATGACCCTGCTGGAAATTGCTGAGTTTCCCCGCGACCGGGAAAATTTTTTAAAAACGCTGATTCGGGATTACATCGTGCTAACCCGCTGATCGGTATTCTTCAAATTCGGCTTCGCGCCAACACGCGTGTGATAGACATCAAAACATGGGAAGAAGAACATTAAAACCATTTGCAGTTCAGGGAATTACATTTACCGGCATGGCCGATAAAGGCAAATGTGTGGGCCGGACGCCCGAAGGGCAGGTGGTTTTTGCGGATGCAGCTGCGCCGGGAGACGTAGCTGATGTGCTCGTACGAAAGAAAAAAGACGATTACCTGATGGGGCACCTGCTCACCATTCACGAGTATTCCCCTTACCGCACAGAACCTTTTTGTCAACACTACGAGGAATGCGGAGGCTGTCAGTGGCAGCACATTGGTTATGACACCCAATTGGAACACAAACAACTGATGGTGGAAAATGCGCTGCGCCGGATCGGCAAGGTGCAAACGGAAAGCATGATGCCCATTTTACCGGCAGACCGAACTGTTTATTACCGCAATAAGCTGGAATTTGCTTTTTCCAATAAAAAGTGGCGCACGTCCGAAGAAATGGCTCAGGGCGAAGTGGCACAACAAAATGTGCTGGGTTATCACCGCGCCGGAGCTTTTGATAAAATCCTCCACATTGACCATTGCTGGTTACAGGATTCTCCGTCAAACGAGATCCGGAATGCGCTGTTCGAAATTGCCGAATCTCAGGAATTGAGCTTTTTTGACGTATCACAAAATTCAGGGTTCCTGCGTCACGTCATGATCCGGGTAACTACCCTGGGAGAAGTCCTGCTGGTCATGAGTTTTGGGGAACGGGACGAACCAAACATCAAACGCTATCTGGATGCGGTCCTTGAGCGCTTTCCGGTGCTGACCACCGTGGCGTACTGCATCAACCCCAAACCCAATGACTATTGGCTTGACCTGGATGTCGTTCCTTACTACGGCAAGGGGTTTATTGAAGAAGAACTGGGGCACGTGCGTTTTAAAATCGGGCCGAAATCCTTTTTTCAAACCAACACCACCCAGGCGATCCGGCTTTACAATGTGGTGACAGAATTTGCAGCATTAAAAGGTACGGAAAATGTTTACGATCTCTACACGGGCCTGGGCAGCATTGCGCTTTATGTAGCCAACCAGTGCAGGCAGGTAGTTGGCATAGAACAAGTTGAAGAAGCCATCGAAGATGCCCGAATCAACGCAGCACTCAATGGCATTCAAAATGCAGTTTTTTATGCCGGCGATGTCAGAAACATTCTCACAGAGGAATTTGCTGCCCGCCATGGTAAACCCGACCTGCTGATCACCGATCCTCCACGGGACGGCATGCACCCCGATGTTGTAAAAATGCTGCTCCAATTAGAAGCACCGCGCCTTGTGTACGTGAGCTGTAACCCTGCTACCCAGGCACGCGACCTCAACCTGCTGAACGAAAAATATGTTGTCAGAAAGTCACAACCCGTAGATTTGTTTCCCCATACTTACCACATTGAAAACGTCGCGCTGCTGGAGTTGAAAAGTAGAGGGTAGAAAGTAGAGGGTAGAAAGTAGAGGGTAGAAAGTTGGGACGTAATCCTGACCGGCTATAAAAAGATTAAAATGGATGCCTGGCATGTTTCAAAAACGGAAATACTATTTTGGTCAGTAACCTTTTTATTTTAATCTTTAAAACCAATAACCAGTAACGAGCATGATGAATGAATATACCCAATTGGAGCAGTGGTTGAAGGGGCACCGAAAAACCTTAAGCGATGCCGCAGAAGTCATTATGGACCAAAACATATCCTCTTATCCGGTATTTGTCGCTTTCCGGCAGGAAGTGGAAATAGGCATCCCGTTAATTGCCCTGGGCAATTCAGAGGCAGACTGGGGCATACAGGCATCTACTCTGGAAGAACTGACCGCCCGTGGTGTCATGCAAATGGAAAAGGTGAACGCTTTTCGCGAAGTGTATAAAGACCCAAAAAAATTTTTATGCATCCTGGTATTGAGCAATCCGGGGGCAGAATTTGTGTTTTTCCCAAAAAAGTAAGTCGTCACCAATAAAATCCGTGAAACTTAACCCCTCCCAAGGTGTTGATTTCCAATGCCGGACCCGGAATTTTCACCCAGTTCAGGACGGTAAACAGCGTTTTTAAAAAATGACTCCGCGTGGGAATACGCGACAGGTCCACATCAAAAGAAAGATAAAATTGCCGGTAGCGCGGATAAAGCTCCGGATCAACAGAAAAATCATTTCCGCTATCGTCCGTCCAGTTGTTCGAGAAGCCGCCGTACACGTTTTCAGCACCGTAGCCGACCGCCAGATTGAGCCAGGGTGGCAACCAACCCGATTTTGCTCCGGTCAGTGACCGCAGGTTAAATGAGGCCCAAACGGTGAGTGCATTGTAATCCTTCAAAAAGCTTTCCGCAAAGGCAACTCCGTACAGTTCTTTTGCACGCCCTGCCAGGGTGATGACCCCGCTGCCATCGTTGCTTGCCCGAATGGGGAAGACCGGATAATCCGGGCGGGTATACGATAGTTTGGCCACTACCTTTTGCTCCTGCCACAACAACTCCTGGGTAAGAAATAAACCTGCTCCGATGGAATTGAAAGCCATGTCTGACCACGAAAAGCCCCATTTTTCGGAAAATCCATCCATGACTTCCACCGTAGTCTGCAAGCCCAATCCAATGCCCGCCGCCGTCCAGGCTGCCGCTTTCCGGTTCATTCCAGTCCACCGGGCACCTTTAAAAATGAGGGCCGTTTCGGTATAGGTTGTCAGAAAATGGCCACCTTTATCCATGTCATTCCATTCGCCCAGGTCATTAAACGTATGAAATCCGGACAGCTCATAGCCCCGGTACCACGCATTGTACAACCCAATAGAAGCTGCCCCGTAAATCGCGAGGCCACTCCCGGCGCATACCCATAAGCGCGTTTTGTCGAGCGTATCTGCAGCCTGAAAAAAAGAAAGCCGCGGCGTGGTGGCATTTTGCGCTGTAAGACTTGCTGATAGCGTCAACATCAAAAACAGGCAACTCACCTGTTTCCAGTAAAACCGATTCGCTTTACCGCCTTTTTTGTGTCTGAAATAAATCATTCGTGTAGTTTTTCACAGATGTCGCTGTTGTTGCATGTGGTCGGGTATTCGCCCTTATTTGTACACATAAACGCCAAAACGACTAACTTAGTCATCTTAATGCAGACTCAGTATAAAAAGTTGTCGTTACATTTTTCCGGAATTGACATAAAAATCAAAAACCAATCCATTTCAGCCATGAAGTCTTTACCCATCCTCTTCCTTTGTTTTACCACGTCATTTGCGCTTTATGGTCAAAAAAAAGCAACTGGTTTGTGGGAAGGCACCCTGACCAACGGCCTTAACAGTCAGACCGGCCTTCGCTTTGAGCTGCTTTTGGAGTTTAAAGGCAAAAAAGTGCGTGGAAAAACGTATATCTATCACAAAGACAATACCCTGCATACGATGGAAGTTGAAGGAACGGTGTACGAAGATCGCTCTATTTATTTTGAGGAAGTTCGCTCTGCCAACGGGCAAGACCAGGCGCCTCCGCCATTCAACCGAAAATATCAGCTCATTTTTACCCGCAGTATCTGGGAGTCTACCCTCGATGGCTATTGGCAGGAAATCATCACCAATCCGTTTGATGAAAAGCGGGAAATGGGGCGGATTGCTATGAAAAAAGTAAGCAATTCAAAAGCTTAACTAAAAAACAAACGCTAATTCACATTGGTTTTCAAATCTTTACTTACTTTTATTCCACCAATTACCTCCTTTTCAATATTGCGTCTTTGTGCGTTCTGCCTGATGTTGGATCGTCACCAAACATCAAAGCAATATGAATACCAACAAAATCTTATTGGCCGGCCTCATTGGCGGCGTTGTTTCTTTTTTACTCGGATGGCTCGTTTGGGGGATTCTACTCGCCGATTTTATGAAAAACAACTCAGGCTCAGCTACCGGGGTGATGAAACCGGAAAGTGAAATGGTCTGGTGGGCGCTCATCGTTGGCAATTTGGCGGGTGGCTTGTTGCTTGCACTTATTTTCGGCAGGTGGGGGCAGATCAGTACCTTCATTACCGGAGCCAAAGCCGGTGCTGTAATCGGGCTTCTGATCGGCCTTTCTGTTGACATGACCATGCTGGGCACCTCCAATATCATGACCCTGAACGGGGCCCTGGTAGATGTTTTGGCAAACGCCGTTGTTGCCGGCCTTGTTGGAGGCATTGTGGGCTGGTTCCTCGGGAGGAAGTAGAGCAGGACCATTTGAGGCCTTATTGGCTCAACATTAAGAGCTTGTTCGGGAATTCGTCAATCGGCTGTAGGTGGAAAATTTTATTTTATACTTCGTTAGATTTTTTGACTACGTCGAATCTTCGATTTCGCCGTAGCTGCCTGCTACGTCTGCAAAATCCGCCTTGTCTAAAACAAAATTTTCTCACCTTCGCTTGATCACGAAATCCCGAACAAGCTCTAAACCTCAACAGGTAAATACAGCGTTCCACGGAGTTGCACACCATACCTCCGTGGAACGTTTTAAATTATAGCCAGGCGGTCGCCTCAAATTGCCATTGGGTGGCCGTTCAGCATTTCGACAGGATGATGAGCAATAATGCAGCAGCATTAATTTAGTCAAAAGTTATTGGCTCCCAAAAAAATACAAAACCCGACTGCGTATGAAAAAAATACTTAACCAGCTTACCAAACAAGGGTATGTGATCTTTGCCTTGTTCCTGATTTTTAAAACGGCAGGCCTTGCCCAGCCCCAGCGCCGCGGCAACATCTGGTATTTTGGCCAAAACAACGGCCTTGACTTTAGCTGCGGCCGGCCATCCAAACTGAATAACATACGGGTGAGCAGTATCGAAGGGGTAACGACCGTTTGCAACGAACAGGGCGAAGTGCTGTTTTACAGCAACGGGGGCGGTACACCGGGGACAATCTACAATGAATTTGAACAAGGCAGGATCTGGAACCGAAACCAGGAAATCATGCTGGACCTTGGAACGACCAGCGGAGGCGGTTTGAGTTCGGCACAGGGTGTAATGGCGCTGCCCAACCCGGCCAATCCGAACCAGTATTACCTTTTTACGATAGACCATTTCCCAAGCCTTACCCAACCAACCCACAGAGGATTGTCTTATTTTGTGATCAATATGGCAGCCAATGGAGGCCTGGGAGCTGTGACCGCTGCGGGGATCCCCGTATTTAGCCCGGCCACGGAATGCCTCACGGCAGCGCGACACAGCAATGGGCTAGACTACTGGATCCTGACAATTGATTTCAACAGCAGGAATCTGGTGGCCGTGCCGGTTACCGGTCAGGGCGTCCTCGCGCCCATCCTGCATACACGTACGTTGGAGCACTTTCCGTTCGTCATAAAAACTTCGCCCGACAGCCGTTATTTTTGCGATGGCCAGGTGCTGTACCGCTTCAATCCGGCTACTTCTGCCATTTCTGAACCAATCATCCTGCCGGATATTTACGATTATGGTTTTTCTTTTTCTCCGGAGAGCCGCTACTTGTACACGTTCAGCAAGTCGCTCCCGAGGCGCGTGCTGCGCTACAACCTGGAAGCAACGGAT
>JABWAJ010000128.1 GCA_013361075.1 Saprospiraceae bacterium
GGTGACGGTGGGGTAGATGTCACCGGAGCTCCCAATGCAATATTAGTTGAAGGGGCTAATAGCGCTCTGGTCAGCATAGATGCCGAAAGCGAAGTGCAATTCAATATTGTCCTTCCTGCTGACGGTTTCATCTCGCTTGACTATGAAAATTTTGGGGGCTCCAATCTTTTAAAGGAGGTGTTTTCCATAAATGCTGCCGGCGCTGTTAAGGTGCAAAAGGCCGCAAAAGCAAAGGTTTTTTCACCGGCCCTGCGCCGCGGCGATGTATTGACGCTGAATTTCAGCAACACGGCAACCGTACCCATGCAGGTACAGCTCAATTGCCTACGGTTTTACACCAATGCAGCCGGTGTTTGGGAACGACGTTGGACCGCCACTACTGCTCTGGGGAATAGCATCACTTTTCCGCAGTTCATAACCGTACAAAAAGCATCCATTGCCGATGTATTGTTCCCTGAAGATGTGGTTTTGTCGGATTTTCAAGCCTGCACAGACCCCGCCTGCACCGGGTATCCTTTTCTGGACCGGGATGGCGACCTGACCACGGCAGCTGACCGCACTTCGGTTGACAACAACACCTGCGATTTTACAGTAACCTGGTCGGATGAACTGGTTCAGCAATCGGGACAGTGCATCCTCCAGCGTCAGTGGACGATCAGCGACCCGGTTTCCAATAATGTACTTTCGGTGCTGCAATCCATTCAACTGGCGCGTTGCCCGGAGCAGGAAGCTGCCCCACACGGCGCTTCCGGACTGCCAATGGCCATTCCTCAGGCAGAATCGGATCAGCAAATGGTGGCACAAAAAGATAATTTTTAGGTTTAGGGCTTGCGCGCCGGCCTCGAAAGGGTGTGCACAAAAAGTTGAATACAATTGCGCCGGAAAGCCGGCTTTGAAGGGAAATAGTAAGTTTGTAAAGGGTTTCTCATACAGGATTGGAGGCAGGAGGGATAAAATCCTCCTGCCTTTTTAGACCTTCCGACCCATAAACCTTACCGGTTTTTAAAACCAGTAAGGTTTAAAAAGAATAATTGTTGGTTTTTAGTTTTGCTTCTTAATGGCAAAAGGCGGCTCTTTGGGTCGCCTTTTCTTTTTATTCAGGCTATTGCCGGATTAGTTTGTAGTAACCAGGTTTGTTACTTTTAGAAGAAATTACCTCCACTATATAAGCCCCTGCCGGCAATCCCTCTATATCAATGGAAATGCTTTGTTGTAGAAAAGAAGTCAACTGCCGAAGGCGTCGTCCATTTAGGTCGTATAATGAAATATTTGCAGATGGTGGCGGCTCGTTAAGTTCGAGGATAACTGATGATTCACCCGTTGGATTAGGATATAACCTTCCCGAAGGTGCAGTTGTGGTATCTATGTCCTCTGTATCCGAGATCGTGGCGCAATAATCATCATTGAAAAAAATTACAAAATAATAACCAGGCAGATAAGTGACTCCTTCTCCTTCAACCTCTGTTTCTTCTCTTAACCAACTATCTTCGGGTTGGTGAAAATAATAATCGAAATTATCTACAATTTTATTTGTATTGCTTGCGCAGTAGTAAATTCTGGCGTCCTGCCATGACGGAGCCAGAAAAATATAAGTATCTGGAGAAATAATCGTATTTTCCCTACAATACTCACTGTTTAGCAAAGCTGTATCGTACCGGACTGTAACAGGATAATGTTTTGCACTTATGATAAGATCAGCGATACTGGCTGCAATACAATATGGAGGTTCCAGCGCCGCCTCGTAATTTCCAATAATCTTTTTTGACATCCGCCGCTGAGTATCAAAATTATGGACAGCTCTAACTTCAAAAATATTATCGAATGGAGTCGTTATCTGGCTTTCTCCGAACTGGAAATTTAATTCTTCATTGCTGGCTTCTTCATCATATCCAACAATAACAGAATCAATATTTCCGACAGCATCTTCAAAGTGTATAGTCATTTGAAACTGGGGCGTCTGCTGTGCCTGTACAGCACCCGGGAAGCAAAGTATGGTTGTTGCCGTTATAAAAAAGAGGAGATTTTTCATCGAAGAAGGATTTTATTGAATGAAATAAAAAATGCAGCAGCACACGATCAAACAAAATGATCGTGTGCTGCCGGTACAATCTTCAATCAAAATCGAATGGCTGTTTTTGCGTATTGTTCGCCTTTAAAATTAGCGAGTACAACGTAACTGCCTGTTGGTAAGTGTCCGACATTTTGCCGGTGGATATAGGAACCCGCTGAAATTTGGGTTGGTGAAATCAATTGGGTAACCTGGCCGCTGACCTGGTTGACCAATACGACTTCAAGCAGCCCGGATTCCGTTGCGTCGTAGTAGAGGCTAAACTCATCGCCAAATGGATTCACTGCCATCAGTTCGAAACATACACAAGGTTCAGGAACAGGGCAACCCTTAGTGCCAATGATCTGTTCAAAAGTATGCGAAGGTGGGCAATCTTCGTTGTCCACAGTCAGGGTTATTTTATAACTTTTGTCCGGCAGGAAATTGTAAAAAGAAGCGAGTTCGATTCGCCCGACTGTGCCAGTCATCCAGCCTGTGCTATAATAAGTTCCGGACATACAATTACTGGGTTGCCCCGGAACGATTTCACAAATTTCAATCAGGTAAATCGTTTCATTGAAGGATGCCAGTCCGTTTAGCACGACGGAGCTGGTATTCTCACAAATCCAATAGCTTTTGTTCATGTGGAAAAACGCCTGCGATGGCATACAGCCATTGCAGGAATGGATGTAGGTGTTTCCGTTGCCGGCCAGTTCGGAATTGATGCGGTTAATCTGACATTGGGTATAAGCACGGGGAAATTGTTCCGTGTAGTCCATCACATTGTTGGTGATTTTGTGCTGTTCATCACAGGGTTTACGTGGACAACCGGGGATGTTTGGATCAAACCGGTAGCAGTTGGCGTATTGATTCATGAGGCATCCCCCCGTGTTGGTTACGCGGTCGTAAATAAAACCTAACGGAGTATCGTTACATGCATCCTGTTCATTCCAAGTGTGGCGCAGCGACAAAGTATGTCCAATTTCATGGTTATAAACTTTTCCGGCAAATTCCAGCGACCAATTCTGGCAAGCCGGTTGGATGTAAAGGGGGTAATCTCTGATAAAAAAATATTTGTTGCTTCCTCCAAAACCTGAAGCAAATCCATCGAAACCATCTTTAGGTGCGTGGTAGACGTCGAGTACATCATTCCCATCAATATTGTATTTGGCATGAATCTGATTCCGGGTCAGGGTATGGTAATAAGCATCGTCATCACGGTGAAAATATACCCCGCTCAGGATGTAGCGAATATTGTTCTGAGGTGGTGTAGGTGGGTAGGACTCTCCAGGAGTCTTGCGCCATTGATCTATATTGTTCGCCAGTTCACTATTTGCCTTTATGATAATTTCTTCTGCACGTTGGTAGCCATTGTAGTTATTGTTTCCGAATCCGTCACTGGTTTCTGTAAAGTTTCCGGATCCCATGTAAAGAAATCCGTCGTTGATCGCGGCAGAGCATGCATCGTCCATAATCTGTTCGCTAAAGTACTGTTCCGGAAGTAAAAAATGTACAGCTAAACGCAGGTATCTGATCTGTTCGGGGTCTGTACAAATGGTAAGCAGGTTGCCCCCCCCCCGAAGGAGACTGGATGGCCGTGTCGACCGCGCATTCCATCACGTAATCAATGGGTTGAGCACTCAACCCGCCAAGAGAAAGTGCCCAAAGGCAACACATCAGAAAAGAAAGCTTAATGTTTTGCATGGTTATGAATTATAGGTTATCAAATAAAAACTTGTAACAACTAAACGTCGTCATGATACCGCTCTTAGCTGTTTGTTTGATGTGTTGTCCAGAAGTGTTTATGAGGCAATATAAGAGATACTTTCATAGGGACCAAGCAAGGTGAGATAAATTAACATTCAGTAATAAAAAACAAATTATTTTAAAAGCATTTATCCCAATCCCGTCAATTTTTCTACCTTTACCGGCGTGTTCGCATGCCGATCTGCACTAAAAAATCTTGTTCAAAATGTTTATTATCAATTCATTATCTTAATATGTCGCTCGTAACAGACTTCAACGCCTATCGTACCAAAATGAACGAAAAAATTTTCGCTCAAAACAATAAAGCCCTCAACCGCTTTTTTGCACTGGATAAAAACACGTACGAAGACGGTGCTTTAGACAAAAAAACAAAAGAATTGCTGGGGTTGGTGGCCTCGATGGTACTGCGTTGCGACGACTGCATCCGTTACCACCTGGGCACTTGCTACGAACTGGGCATCACCCGCGACGAAGTGTTTGAAGTATTTGCAATTGCCAACCTCGTAGGCGGCTCCATCTGCATCCCCCATACCCGGCGGGCGCTGGAGTATTGGGAAGAGTTGGAAGGTCAAGGCCCCCCAACCCCCAAAGGTGGGATGTGAAAGATAAAGGATAAGGCAATAGGGGAAAGATACTCCAATAACCAATACACCAATAACCAATACACCAATAACTAATACACCATAACAAATGGCATCCAACTACCTCGAGGAATTGAACGATGTACAACGCCAGGCCGTGGTCAACATTGACGGTCCGGTGTTGGTAGTGGCAGGCCCGGGTTCGGGCAAAACGAGGGTGTTGACCTATCGCATTGCGCACATTATTGAAAGCGGGGTTGCTCCATGGGAGATTCTGGCGCTGACGTTTACCAACAAAGCTGCCCGGGAAATGAAAGGGCGGATTGCCAAAGTGGTTGGCGACCGGGCCGAGCGGGTTTGGGCAGGTACATTTCACTCGATTTTTGCCCGCATCCTTCGGGTGGAAGCAGATAAAATCGGCTACCCCTCCAGTTTCACCATTTATGACACGGAAGATACCAACAGTGTGATCGGCGCCATCATCCGGGAAATGAATTTAGATAAAAACGCCTACAATACCAGTGCTATCCGCTCGCGCATTTCGGCGGCCAAAAGTGCGCTCATTACGCCCAAATTGTACGCCGACAATGAAGAATTGCGCCAGCAGGACCGCCAGGCGGCCCGGCCTTATACCTATGAAATTTATGAAAAATACGTTGCCCGCTGCAAACGCTCCGGTGCCATGGATTTCGACGATTTGCTTTACCGCCTGTACGAGCTTTTTCAGCGCAACCCCGACGGCATACTCGATAAATACCGCGGAAAATTTCGGTACGTGCTGGTAGATGAGTTTCAGGATACCAACCAGTTGCAATACGCCATCATCCGCAAACTGGTCAATTTCGACGGCAGTCCGCGCAATGTTTGTGTGGTAGGCGACGACGCACAAAGTATTTATGCCTTTCGCGGAGCCACCATTCAGAACATCCTTGATTTTGAAGAAGATTTCAAACCTTTTGGCATCAAGACGTTTAAACTGGAACAAAACTACCGGTCTACCGAACACATTGTGCAAACGGCCAACGAGGTCATCATGAACAACCGCCGCCAGATTCAGAAAAAAATCTGGTCGGATAAAGGCGAGGGACACAAAGTTAAAGTCATCAAAGCGATGACCGACAACGAAGAAGGCAAGCGGGTGACGGATACCATTCTGGAGCACAAAAACCGCTTCCACCTATCCAACCGCGATATTGCCATCCTTTACCGCACCAATTCGCAGTCGCGGATTTTTGAAGAACACCTGCGCCGCTACAATATAGGCTACCGCGTATTTGGCGGGTTGTCCTTTTACCAGCGCAAAGAAGTCAAGGACCTGATTGCTTACCTCCGCTTAGTGGTCAACCAGCGCGATGAAGAGGCCCTGCGCCGGGTATTGAACTACCCCAAACGCGGCGTTGGCGACAGCACGATCGAAAAACTGAGCGCCCAGGCCGGTAGCGCCGGAAAAACCATGTGGGAATGCCTGGCAGCCCTCGATGCCGGAGCAAAAGCCAAAAAAGCCATTGCAGATTTTGTGCAAATGATCCACAGTGCTGCCCTCCGGGTGCCAACCGACAACGCCTATGAAATTGCCGTCAGCGTTGCACGCGGGTCCGGACTCATTGATTTGCTCAAAAGCGATACGACCATCGAAGGCATGGGGCGCCTGGAAAACCTCAACGCCCTGCTCGACGGCATTAAATCTTTTGTCGAAGAAGACACCATTTCGGTACTCGACGCCGAAGGTAACTCTGACCGAAGCCTGACCGCTTACCTGCAAAACATTGCGCTCCTGACCGACCAGGATGAAAACAGTGCCGAAGGCGGCGATTTTGTCACCCTTATGTCCGTGCACGCGGCCAAAGGCCTGGAATTTAAGTCGGTTTTTGTGGTCGGACTGGAAGAAAAGCTGTTTCCGTCCTTTATGGCTTCCGATTCCCCGGAAGGGCTGGATGAAGAACGCCGCCTGTTTTACGTGGCCGTGACGCGTGCCGAACAACTGCTCACGCTGTCGTATGCAAACAGCCGGTATCGGTTCGGGCAAATGCGGTTCAATGAACCGAGCCGTTTTCTCGAAGAAGTGCCCCGCCAGCATGCGGAAAGCACGGCCCATTTTCGCGGTAGCCAGAGCACAGCAGAGCGCAATGCGCCTGAGCAGGCATCCGGCGCAAAAATCACCGGCAACTTTGTGCGGCGGGGAACTGCTGTTTCCGGAATGCCCGCGGTAGATGCAGCCAATTTTAAGGCCAGTCCCAGTGATTCCATTCAAAAAGGCATGCGGGTCCTGCACCTCAAATTCGGGGAAGGCGAAGTACTCGAAGTGGAAGGCAATAAAGACAACCGGATTGCCACCATTTTTTTCAAAGCAGCCGAAGACGATCCCAAAAAGCGGATCATGCTCAAATTTGCCAAACTGCAGATCGTATCCTGACATGTGATCAGTAAAGCCATGATGGTATTCGGGTTTCTAATAAAACCATTCTTTTTCCTTTACTGCCTGCAGCCAATCATACAACCCCAAAAAGAGGGCCTCCTTCCCTCAACAATGGCAGCTTCGTCGAAAAGGTGACTGAAGTCATTGGAAATGCGGGTTACTGCCTCTAAATTCGCACCCGAATTGACCTCGGGAATATACAATGTGACTCAAACATCACCATGACAGTTACCAGCAACTTGGTTAAAAATGGCATCAGGCTCCTGCAGCATTTTGATCGCCAGCGTATTTCGCCTGCAATTCAGCAACGCAGCACGCTCCAGTACCTCCTTCGGCGCGCGGAATCCACTGCTTTTGGGCAGCATTACCGCTTTTCCGATATCCTGCAATCCGCTGACTATTCCGATGCATTTCGGAAAACGGTAGGCCTGCATGATTACGACAGCATGTTCACTGAGTGGTGGCACCGTTGTTTAGCCGGAGAACCGGATGTGACGTGGAAAGGACAGGTACGGCATTTTGCCCTCAGTTCGGGCACTTCCGGAGCACCAAGCAAATACATTCCGGTAACACAAGACATGCGGCGTTGCCTGAAAACGGGTGCTTTGCGCATGTTTTCCTGTATGCCCAAATACGACCTGCCTGCCGACTTCTATACCAAAGAGTGGTTGATGATCGGAAGTACCTCAACCCTGCAGGACCTCGGCCATTGTTACGCTGGGGATTTAAGCGGCATCAATGCCAGCGAACCCCCGGTCTGGATTCGCCGGTTTTACCGCCCCGGTGTCCAAATTGCCAGAATACCCAACTGGGATGAGCGCACGGAGGTGATTGCACAAAATGCCTACAAATGGGACATCAGCCTCATCGCAGGCACGCCAAGCTGGATGCAACTCACCGTTGAACACATCCTCGATCACTATAAACTGGACAGCCTTCACCAATTGTGGAAAAACTTGTCGGTGGTGGTAACCGGGGGGACTTCCTTTGAGCCTTACCGGAAAAGTTTTGAGCGCCTGCTCGACCGGCCACTGATTCACCAGGAAACCTACATGGCTTCTGAAGGCTTCATCGCGTTCCAGGACCGTCCTGACGGCGACATGCGCCTGCTGCTGAACAATGGCATTTTCTTCGAATTTGTGCCTTTTGACGATGCGCACTTTGACGAAGCGGGCCAGATTCGTCCTGACGCAGAACCCCTCACCATTGAAGAGATTCAGGAAGGAAAAGATTACGCCCTGTTGCTGAGTACCTGCTCCGGTGCGTGGCGCTACCTGATCGGAGATGTGGTGCGCTTTACCGACAAAGAGCGGGCGGAAATTATCGTTACCGGACGTACCAAACACTTCCTGAGCATTTGTGGCGAACACCTTTCGGTGGACAACATGACCCACGCTGTGCTGAATGTGGAAAATAAACTGAATGTCGGAATTCCTGAATTTACGGTATCGGGCGTTCAGGCAGGCTCCCACCATGCACATCGCTGGTATATCGGCACCAACGACCCTATTGTTGACAAGGAGGTGCTGGGCCGCCTGCTGGATGAAGAGTTGTGCCGCCTCAACGACGACTACCGGGTAGAGCGTTCGGCCATGCTCCAGAAGCCTCAGGTGGAAATCGTGCCGGTTAGTTACTTCTATGACTGGCACCGCCAGACGGGCAAAATGAACGGCCAGAGCAAAACCGCCCGCGTTTTGAAAGGCCAGGCTTTCGAGGCCTGGGAAAGTTTCATTTGCCAGAAAAGACAGACTACGTGAGTGAATTGATCTGGAGGGGTCTGGTGTTTGGAGTGAGTTTAAGTTTCCTGATCGGACCAATGATGGTGGTCTATATTCAGATTGGCGTTGAGCGGGGTTTCCGGGCCGCTACGATGGCGGCTTTTGGTTCGTGGGCCAGTGACGTCATGTACATTTTTCTCGTCTATTTTGGCGTTTCCTACATTTTCAGCATCACCAATGCGGAAGGGTTCCGGTTTTGGAGCAGCTTAGCCGGTGGCCTTATTTTGGTGGTCATTGGCCTTGCCATTTTGTTGCGCCGCCCGGTTGCAGCCCGCAACCCATCCATGCCGCTTGCTACGAATGCCGGCAATTCATCCAAATCTTACTTCAGGCTTTGGCTCACCGGGTTTGTCATCAATACCGTCAACCCTTTTCCTGCCTTTTTTTGGCTCGGGGTTATGGGGTCTGCCGGTCGCAACCTCAGCGCTTCCGAAACTTTGGTGCTTTTTGGCAGCATTGTGGGCACGGTCATCTTTTTTGACCTGCTGAAAGTGCTGCTCGCCAAACGCCTGCAGCTCTGGATCCGCACCTCCTACATCGCGTACATGCGCAACTTTTCCGGTGCAGCCCTGGTGATTTTGGGCATTGTGCTGATCATCAGGGGGGTGATGTGAGGGGAATAAGGTGCAAGGTGCAAAGGGCAAAGGGCAATTTAGTATTGGAATGTTTATTTTTTTCGGGAGTAAAAAATGGATTAAAAGCAATTGCCTTACCTCGCTTCCAGGGCTTCTAAAATCAGCTCCGCCTCATAGCCTTTCTGCAGGGCATGCCGGAACAATTTATCGCGACGGGTGCGCTCGTCGCCGCCTTTAAGCAGGTTTTGCTGTTTGGCCAATAACTTACACAGGGTATCCCAATATTCGGTTTCGTCAATTTCAGAAAAGGCAGCTTTGATGCAGTATTCCGACAGTTGCCGCCGCTTCAGTTCCTGCCGGATGCGCACCCGCCCCCATTGCTTGATGCGGAATTTGCCGCGCGCATACGACCGCGCAAACCGCTCTTCGTTCAAAAAATCCTCCTCAATGAGCAGGACCATGATTTCCCCGAGGTCGTCGCCATAAACCCCCAGTTCCAGCAATTTACTGCGCACTTCTGAGTGGCAGCGATCCTGGTAGGCACAGAAGCGCTGGAGTTTCTGGAGCGCCTCTGATTTACCCGTTCGTTTTTTGATGGGCTGTTCGTCGGATGGCAGCAAGGTGTATGGTTTGTTGTTTAAAAAAAAAAGAATACGCGCATTGATTTGAATACGGCAAACTATCTTTCGCCGCGAAAAATTCACCCAGGTGGTAAAATCATACCAGCATCGTGAATCACAACAAAATTACAAAACTGCTGCATTATGGAGTATGCAACCATTCTGATTGAAAAATTCATCAATTACCTGCCCAATATTGCGGGGGCGCTCGTCACGCTCGTAATAGGCTTCTGGCTGGTAGGCTGGGTCACGAAGCTCGTGCGCCACGCCATGATGCGCCGCAAAATTGACGAAACGGTGCAGCCTTTTCTGGCCTCGCTGGTAGATGTGGGCCTGAAGGTGTTGCTGCTGCTGAGCGTGGCCGGCATGTTTGGCATCGAAACGACCTCCTTTATTGCCATTTTCAGCGCGCTGGCCCTGTCCATTGGTCTGGCGCTGCAGGGCAACCTCGGGCACTTTGCCAGTGGCGTGCTGCTGCTCATTTTCCGGCCCTTCAAAGTGGGCGACTGGGTAAAAATCGGCGATTTCGAGGGGCACATTACCGAAATACAGGTGTTCAACACCGTATTGGTGACCAACGAAAACAAAAAGGTCTTCATCCCGAACGGCGTCATCACGAGTGGCGCCATCGTCAACCTTTCGGGCATGGGTGACCTGAAAGTGTTCATGCGCTTTGGCGTCAGCTACGACGACCCGATCGACGAAGTGCGCAAAGTCATCCTCGAAGTGGCCCAATCCTGCCCGCAAATCCTGCAGGACAAACCCATTGAAATTTTCGTGGAAGCACTTGGTACCGACGCCATCGAATACGCCGTTCGCCCCTGGTGCCACGCGGACGACTATTGGGATGTCTATTTTTACATGCACGAACACGTCATGAAAGCATTGGACAAGCACGGCATGAATGTCCCCTTCCCACAAATGGACGTACGGCTGCACAAAGACGGCTGGGATTTTACCCAGGCAAAGGCAGGAACGAAAAACTGATGCCGGGCTTGCATGGTATGGCGCGATTGCATACCTTTGCGTCCGCTTTTGGTCCCATAGCTCAGCCGGTTAGAGCATCTGACTCATAATCAGAGGGTCCTAGGTTCAAGCCCTAGTGGGACCACCGAAATGATGATTGATAAGAGATGATTGATGATGGAAAATTTAGAGCTCCGGATGCATTCGAGGTTACGGATGCCCACATCATCAATCTTCCATGCTGTAATCATCAATTATCAATAACATAAGTAAGGGTGGAGTGCATCTGCCCAAACAACGAGGCATCCTGAGTTTACTTTCAGGATGCCTCGTATTGTTTCAGGTGGTTTGTGATCTGTGTGAAGGATGCAGTGTCCCTCTGGAGGCGTGGATCAATACGCAGCGATTAAGTTTTCATTTTCTAATCCGTTATCACGCCACGTGTCGGACACTTCCAAAAGTGTCCGACATGTGGCGTGATAACGGAGTGAACCTCGATCGCTGCAAGGGGACCAAGCGAGGGCGGCTCTCAAAGGGCACCTCACGCCCCATCCAACCTGCCTGAAATAACAGAAGCCATCCTGAAAAAATCAGGATGGCTTCCTTTTAAAGCTTGTTCAATCAATTATACTTGTTGCGGCGGGGCAGCATGGTGGTGGAAAAGAGCCATTTCCGACCCACGATGATTCCC
>JABWAJ010000129.1 GCA_013361075.1 Saprospiraceae bacterium
CTGCCGGTCCCGGTAAGACCTCCTCATTGTGCACTCCCGCCCTCAATATAGCATGAATTCAGCCCCAAACAACCCGTAAGAGTATTTTTTTGGACGATGGTTGTAAGAACAAAGCGCCGCAACGCTGCTCTATCGCTTAAAATGAAGCGTTGGAAAGGCATGGATCTTCTTTGGCATGATTGGGTAAAATATGGTAAACGAAACCCGGATTTTCATCCAAACACCTTCCATAAAATCCTCAGACTCCAGAAAATGACCATCGCACCAACACCCATGAAGAGCAGGCGAACCGGCAGTTTTCCGGCTAATTTTGCTGCAAAAGGCGCAGCAATCACCCCGCCAAGGATCAGGCCTGCAATAACTTTCCAGTGTTCGATACCGATGAGTGAAAAAAACGTCAGCGCGCTGGCAAACGTAATAAAAAACTCAATCAGGCTAACCGTACCAATGACATATTGTGGCGTTTTCCCTTTGGCAATCAGGGTACTGGTCACCAAAGGCCCCCAGCCGCCACCGCCAAAAGAATCGAGAAATCCACCCGCACCGGCTAACCAGCCCAGGTTTTTAGCTTTCCGCTTTTTCTTATTTTTAGCAAAAGCGCGGCCCAAAATCCGGATGCCTAAAATCATGGCATAAGCAGCCAGTATGGGCCGAATAACCCCGGCGTATTCATTACCCAGCCATGACAGCAAAGCCGCACCGGTAACGGCACCGAGTACACCGGGAATCAGGAGTATTCTGAACAGTTTGCGGTTCACATTACCAAAACGGTAGTGCGAATACCCCGAAGCACCGGAAGCGAACATTTCTGCGGTATGGATGCTGGAACTGATTGCCGCCAGTGGTATGCCGGTGCTCATTAGCACAATTTGTGTGACTACCCCATAGCCCATCCCCAACAGACCATCTATAAATTGTGCGGCAAACCCGGTAAAGACAAACAACCAAAAAGCTTCATCAAGATGGGCTCCTAAGGATTCCCACGAATCACCGGGTACGTACAGATACAGGATATTGGCCACCAGCAACAGGCCAAAAGCAGTCAGGGAAGCCCTGGCAATAAGACGCCATTTTTTGCCATCTATTTTACTCAGGTTTCGCTGCCGGATGACATCCCGTACAGCCATGGCCGGTTCGGCAACAAGTACGGAAGTCAATTCGCTCAAGGTATTTACTTTTTCTGAAAAATCCCCTTTGAGCCTGTGACGGATAACGGGCATTTTTTGCAATACCTCGTCCAATTCGTCTGGCAGTGCTTGCTGGAATGTTTCTTTCAGTCGTTTGGCAACGGTCGGCGACTTGCCATTGGTAGAAATCGCAATTTTAAGGTCGCCTTTTTGTACGACCGAAGACAGATAAAAATCGCACAACTCGGGCGTATCTGCAACGTTGCAAAAAATCCGGCAGGTTGCAGCCAGGTCCCGGATTTGTTCGTTCAGCGCCCGGTCGTCCGTGGCAGCAATCACCAATTGCTGGCCATCCAGATCAGCGGCGTCAAAGGATTTTTCTAACAATACCACCTGCGGATACTCCCGGGTGAAGTCGCGGATTGCCTGCGAAATATGCACACCTACTAAAGTCACCGGAGTTTGTGGACTGTTGCTCAGCACCGCCCGGATTTTTTCCAAGCCAACATACCCGCCGCCGACGATCAGTACCCGGAATTTTTCCAGTTTCAAAAAAATCGGGAAAAGGGTATTCCCGGGGGAATCCCCTCCGCTATGTGGCCCGGAGTTGCCTGAAAAAGCCTCCGCCGGGGGCTCAATTGTGGAAATTCGTGCCATGCGTAGTAGCTGTGATATACCCCATTCTGATGACAAAATCGCCGAAGCGTTCCCCCGGATTCCGCTTCATGGCATACGCCGCAATCAGTGGTTCCAGCTCGCGCAAAATACCTGCTTCATCTGCCATTTCCCGGTAAAGTTTATTTAAGCGGCTACCGTCGTGCGCTGCACCGAGGTAGAGGTTGTAATAACCAGGCGACTTCCCGACAAGGCCAATCTCCCCAAGATAAGGACGGCCACAGCCATTGGGGCAACCAGTCATGCGAATATTGATTGCTTCTTTCTGCATGTGGTATTTCCGAAGAATCGCATCTATTTGATCAATCAACCGGGGCAGGTAGCGCTCTGCTTCCGCAAAAGCGAGGGTACAGGTCGGCAGTGCAACGCAGGCAATTGAATTGAGGCGCAGTGCGGTTTGTTGAAAGGTTTTTTCCAATACCCCATATTTTTTCAAAATACTTTCTACTTCTAGTCGTTCGTTGGGCAAAATGTTGCCAATCAACAGGTTTTGATTTCCGGTAAGGCGAAATTCTCCTTCGCTCAACAGGGCTGCGATTTCCCGGAGTGCTGTTTTCAACTGGTAATTTTCAGTATTCCGTACCCGCCCGCCCTCAATAAACAAAGTCAGGTGGAACCGGCCGCTTTGCCCCTGCGTCCAGCCGAAGTGGTCGCCGGAGTGCTTAAACTGGAAAGGCCTCAACGGTTCAAACGCAACACCGGAGCGCGTTTCCACTTCTTTGCGGAACGCATCAAGCCCCATGCGCTCGATGGTGTATTTGAGCCGGCTGAATTTGCGGTTTTCGCGGTTGCCAAAGTCGCGTTGGGTCGTAATGACTGCTTCGCAAACTTTTAGAACGTCTTCCGTTCTCACAAAGCCAAGCAGGTCGGCAAGGCGCGGAAAAGTTTCCGGCATTCCGAAGGTCATGCCCAGGCCGCCGCCTGCTGCAACATTAAACCCAGTCAGGTCTCCGTTTTCCTCAATGCCAATCAGGCCTATATCATTTGCAAAAACGTCGGTATCATTTTCCGGAGGAGCGGCCAGTGCAATTTTGAATTTCCGGGGCAGGTAGGTTTTTCCATAAATCGGTTCTGCGTCTTCCTGTCCAGGAGTAGTCAGAAAGACCTTGCTCCAATTGCCTTCTTCCCGGCTGCCTTTCGGCGCGTCCGTCTCCTCTGCCAGGCCCGGTGGTGCCCAGATTTCTGCATAAGCGGTTGTTTGCGGCGTAAATGCAGCACTGATGGATTTGGCCACTTCGTACAGGGCTGCATGCACGCGACTTTCGTCGGGATTTGCGCTGCACATCACATTCCGGTTGACGTCTCCGCAGCCGGCGATGCTATCTAACAGTACCTGGTTGAAGCCCTGAACGGCCGCTTTCAGGTTGCGTTTGTAAACACCATGCAGTTGAAAAGCTTGTCGCGTAGTCAGTTTCAAGGTGCCATTGCCGTATTGATCTGCCAACTCGTCCATACGCAGCCATTGTTTCGGCGATGCAACGCCGCCCGGCACCCGCACGCGAATCATGAAAGAATAAAGCGGTTCCAGTTTTTGACGGGCACGCTCACTTTCGAGGTCACGGTCGGTTTGCTGGTAGGAGCCATGAAACTTGATGAGGTGCGTATCATCAGGAAACAAGGCACCGGTGATGCCATTTTCCAGGCTCTCTAACAGAGTACCGCGCAGGTAATTGCTTTTGGCTTTTACGTGTTCAACTTCCGTATGGGAAGGTTTCGTTTCTGGTTGCATGTTCTTTGTGTTTGGCAAACGTTGCAGATTTTACAAACCGGTAAGGTTCAGCAGCAATCCGGCAACGGCGCTGATTCCGATCCAAACGATCATGTTAATTTTAAAATACTGGAGTGCAGCTAAGGAAACCAGGATCCAGGCAAGCGGTATTTCCTGAATTTCCGGCCATTCCGGCGCGATCACCGCCTGCCCTAAATAGAGGCACAGGCTCAAAATGACGCCGGCCACTGCAGCGGTCGTGAATTGCAAAACTGATTTTATGACCGGACTGGCCTGTGTCCGCTCAATGAGCGGTGCTCCGGCAAAAATGAACAGAAAGGATGGCAAAAAAGTATAATAAACCGTCGTCGCCAAAGCCACAGAAGCTATTGTCAGCGAGCCGGCAGAGCTGGTGTAACCTGCCATGAAACCTACAAATGCCAGGACGATGATGAGCGGGCCGGGCGTGGTTTCTCCCAAAGCAAGGCCATCGAGCATTTGCAGTTTGGTAAGCCACCCGAATTGTTCCACGCTGATCTGCGCAACATAGGGCAATACCGCATAAGCACCTCCAAACGTAACAAAGGCTGCCTGTGTGAAAAACAGGGAGAGCTTTTTCCAAAAATCAAAATCAGCTGCAAAAACGCTGAACAAAATAAGGGGCAGTATCCAAAGTAAGAAGCCAAAGCCAATTTGGCGCCCCAGGCGGCTTGCTGAAAACGCGCTGTGAGGCACAAGAGTATCCCGGTTAATGAAGTAAGCCATTTCTTCCAGATCGCTTGAACGCTGGGAGCCAGGATTTTCTGCCTGCCGAAACGGGGTCAGATAAACGACCGCCAGTCCGGCTAAAATAGCGCCCACAATCAGGAGTGGGAACGGCACTTTTAAAAAATGAATCATTACAAAAGCAATGACGGCTACCCCGTAATGCAGTGGCGTTTGCAGAGATTTTTTTCCGATTTTCAGAATGGCTCCGATGACAATGGCCACTACCGCCGGTTTCAAAAAAACAAAGATGGATTGTACTGCCGGAATTTGCCCGTAAGTAACATACAACAGACTCAATACCCACAATAAAATGGCCGAAGGCAGTACGAAAAGAATGCCCGCTGCCAATCCGCCTTTGGCACCATGCAGCATCCAGCCGGAATAAGTAGCCAATTGCTGTGCTTCGGGGCCGGGCAGCAGCATGCAGTAATTTAAGGCATGCAGAAATTTGGAATTGCTGATCCACCGCTTTTGGTTCACCAAAAAATCATGCATGATCGCAATCTGGCCTGCCGGCCCGCCAAAACTAATGAATCCCAGGCGAAGCCAGAACCATAAAGCTTCGCGAAACGTGGGTGCAGCAGGAGGCAGTTGATTTTTCATGCATTTTGATGTTTAGATTGTCCCGGATTTTCGCTCAATATACATCCTCCAGATACCGCCTTTGCTTTTTCAGATTGCTCAAATATTCGGCTGCATAAACTTCGCCTTTGCCACTTTCCCGGGCGATGATCTGAAGAAATGCCTGTTGTACGCCGGGCGCCATGTGGTTTTTATCGCCGCAGATGTAGCAGTTTGCACCGTTTTCAAGGCGGTCAAACAATTGCCGGCTACGCTCCAGCAGGCGGTGCTGAACGTATATTTTTTCGGGTTGGTCACGCGAAAAAGCCACGTCTAAACGATCAAGCGCACCGGATTTGAGGTATTGCAACCACTCCCGCTGGTAAAGAAAATCCGTTGTGAAATTGGGGTTTCCAAAAAACAGCCAATTCCTGCCTTGTTTGGACAAACTGGCATCCCGCCGTTCGTTCCGTTCTTCCACAAACGCCCGGAATGGTGCCACACCTGTGCCAGGCCCAATCAAGATAAGGTCGGTACTGTCGTCAGCTGGTAGTTTAAAGTATTCGTTGCGCTCTATGAAAACCCCGATGCTGTCGCCAACCTCCTTTCGGTCTGCTAAAAAAACAGACGCTAGCCCTTCCCGGCTGGTTCTTCCAAATTCGTAGCGCAGTGCAGAAACCGTCAGGTGTGCTTCTTCAGGGTGCGCGGCAAGGCTCGAAGCAATGGAATACAGCCTCGGCGCAATCGGGCGCAGGATATCGGTCAACTGTTGTGGCGTTAAGCCGGAGGGAAATTCCCGCAACAAATCCCCGGCGTTGCGCCCCCAAAGGTATTTTTTCAACCGTTCGTGATCGGTAACCACTGCGTTAATGGCCGCCGAATGCTCCGTTTGTGCGCCGTACTGCTCCAGCACATTCCGATGCAGGACAGACAATTCTTTGTGCTTTTTCAGGACAGTTGCCAGGTCCGTGGGTGCTCCTTCAAATTCGACTTGCTCCGATCCCGAAAATTTGGTCGCAGCCAACACCTGCCCGACTAACCGATCCGGATTTTGTGCCCAAATACCCAGCGAATCGCCTGGTTCGTAAACCAGCCCGGAACCTTCCAGTCCCAGCTCCAAATGATAGGTCTCTTTTACCGAGCCGCGCCCGTTGAGTTTTATTTTTTCCAAAACCGGTGCAGAAAATGGTTTTTTGCGGTTGAATCCTGCCGCGTAGTGCGGACTAGCCGGCGCGGAGAGTTTAACACTTGCAGCGGAGTAAGCTCCGGTTGTTGTTTTCAGGCGGTTCACAACCGTTGCAGCCCAGGTGTCCGCCGTTTCTTCAAAATCTATATCACAATCGGCTCGCGGAGCAAGACGACTTGCCCCCAAAGCTTCCAGCCGGGCGTCAATGTCTTTGCCGGTCTGGCAAAACCTGAGGTAACTGCTGTCGCCCAAACTGCATACTGCAAATTGCAAATCAGGCAATTGCGGAGCTCTGGCGCTGTGCAGCCATTCATAAAAAGCTTCTGCAGCGGTAGGCGGCGTGCCTTCTCCCTGTGTACTGACCACAAAGAAAACAACCTTTGCATTTTTCAGGTTTTTGACGGCATATTCGGCAAGGTCGGTTGCTGTAGCCTCCCAGCCTTGCTCCCGGATGAGCGCCACAGTCCGTTGGGCCACTTTTTTGCTGTTGCCGGTTTGGGAGCCATACAATACCTGTACCACCTGAGTTTGCGCCTGCTGTGGTGGTGGAGCTGCGGCTTCTGATTGCCCGGCAGTTGCCAAACCATACAAAAAGCCACTGAGCCAAAGCTGTTGTTCTGCCGAGTGTTCCAGGCTCAGTTTTTTTAGTAACGCTTCGTCAAACCGGCCAATTGGTGCTGTTGCAATCTTGGTCATGGTGAAAAATTTTATGGTCAATAAATTTTATATCAAGGGGCAAGGGGCAAGGAGCAAGGAGTAAGGGGCAAGGGGCAAGGGGCAAAACTATCGGTTCACGATTACGTGAATTGCCCCTCTGGGTTTGTCTCTTGCAAACTTGTCCTTTGTTTTCTTAACCTGTGGTCAACTACTTCTCCGACAATGATCACCGCCGGGCTGCCAATTCCCGAAAGCAGTGCCTTTTCGGCAATATCCGAAACACGGCCAGTCAGCGTTCGCTGACGAGGTGTTGACGCATTTTGAACGATAGCAACCGGTAGTTCCGACTTACCGCTGCGCGCGTAAGCCTCTGCAATTTCAGGGAGTTTGGCCAGGCCCATCAGGATGACCGCCGTTGCGTTGGTTCGGGCAACCTCGAAGATTTCAGGGTTCAGTTCACCGGTATCCGTCGTCGCAGTCATTACCCAAAAACCACGACTGGCGCCCCTCAGTGTAACGGCAATTCCAGCCAACCCCGGGCCGGCAATGGCGCTGGATACGCCGGGAATGTAATCTACCTCAAGGCCATGTTCCCGGGCATAGTGCAATTCTTCCATCCCTCTGCCAAAAACAAAAGGGTCGCCCCCTTTCAGCCGGACAACTTTTCCAAAGGCATGCGCACAATCCACAATCAGTGCATTGATTTCTTCCTGGGTATGCGACTTTTTACCGCGCCGCTTTCCCACAAAAAGTCGGATGGCATCAGCGGGTGCGTGTTGCAGCAAAGCTTCATCTACCAGAGCATCATAGAGCACGGCGTCTGCTTCCTGCAAGGCTTTTAACCCTTTTAAGGTCAGCAATTCAGGGTCACCAATTCCCGCACCTACCAGAACGAGTTCCGGGCGCTTAGACGGGTCAAAAATTGAAACAGGCATGGAATAATCACTCATTTGTCTTGATTTTATGCGGCGGATCGCTGTCCGGCCGGGATATTTGTTATTGCGTATCTTATGGGCATTCCGGCAGTATTTTACCCCGGCTCCAGTTCAGTTGCCTCTTCCAGCATACCGGCCGCTACCGTATCATAGGTGTTTTCGTTCACGAGGATGAATCCGCCGCTATGCCGGTTTTGCTTGTACGCATCAAAAACTAAAGGCTGGGCCGTTTTCAGGCGAACCAATCCGATGTCGTTGAGTTCCAGTTTGTCATCTGAAAGGTGTTCAAATGTGTGCACATCAATCCGGTATTCGATGGACTTCACTATGGCCTTAACCGTTGCCGCATGCTGACGCAGCAACAGCCGGTCGCCGGGGCGTAGCGGGCGTTCGTTCATCCAGCACAAGGTGGCTTCCAGGTCCCGGGAAACAATGGGCTGTGCATCAAAGCGTGCAATGGTATCTCCCCGGGAAATGTCAATATCATGGGCAAGGTGCAATACAAGGGGTTGGGGGGCAAATGCTTCTTCTACCTGTACCTGATTGACCTCAATGGCTACAATTTCCGTTTCAATCCCGGCAGGCAGCACCAGAACGCGGTCGCCACGACGAAAACTCCCGCTACGGAGGCTCCCGGCATAACCCCGGTAATCGTGCCATTCATTGGACTTAGGCCGGATCACGTATTGCACCTGAAAACGGGGCGCATCACTGGCCGCTTCCGGCTCAATTTCAACCGTTTCGAGGTGTTCGAGCAGGGTGGGCCCGAGGTACCAGGGCATGTTGGCAGAGGGTTGCACCACATTATCGCCGGCCAGGGCGCTGATTGGGATGAAGGTGATGTTGCGGAGCTTCAGTTTTTCAGCGAGTTCCTGATAGGCTGCTGCAATTTTATAGAAGTGCTCCTCACTGTAGTCTAAAAGATCTAATTTATTGACAGCCAGTACGATTTGGGGTATCCCCATCAGAGAGGCCACCAGACTGTGCCGGTGTGTTTGTTCTACCACACCCTGTCTGGCATCTACGAGGATGATGGCCAGGTCCGCATTTGAGGCCCCGGTTACCATATTCCGGGTATATTGCACGTGGCCGGGCGCATCGGCAATGATGAATTTCCGGCGGGTCGTAGAGAAGTATTTGTAGGCCACATCAATGGTGATGCCCTGTTCGCGTTCTGCGCGCAGGCCATCGGTCAGCAATGACAAATCGAGTTCGCCATCTGCTTTATTGCGGCTTTGGCGTTCCAATGTTTCCAAAATATCGTGCGATACGGCATTGGAATCGTAGAGTAGCCGGCCAATGAGGGTGCTCTTTCCATCGTCAACACTTCCGGCAGTAATAAATTTCAAAATATTCATGATCAGCAATTTGTAATGCAATACATCAGTTAAACCTGTCCTTCTGCGCTAGAAATAGCCGTTTTTTTTGCGGTCTTCCATGGCAGCTTCAGACAGGCGGTCGTCGAGTCGGGTAGCGCCCCGCTCAGATATTTTTGCTATCAGGATTTCCTGAATGATGTCGTCAACTGTTGTCGCCGGACTTTCCACAGCGGCCGTACAAGTGGCATCCCCAACGGTGCGGAAACGAACATCGCGTACAGCAATTTCATCTTCCGGTTCGAGGTTGATGTGCTCCGTGATGGCCAGCAATTGGCCGGCAGGCGTGACCACGCAGTTGCGGCGGTGGGAAAAATAAATTTCGGGCAAGGCGATATTTTCCTGCTGGATATAACTCCACACATCCAGTTCTGTCCAGTTAGAAATGGGGAAAACCCGAACGTTCTCTCCTTTCCGGATGCTGCCGTTGTAGATGTCCCAAAGCTCGGGGCGCTGCCGTTTGGGGTCCCACTGGCCAAACTCATCCCGAACGCTGAAAATGCGCTCTTTGGCCCGCGCTTTTTCTTCATCGCGTCGGGCGCCGCCAATACAGGCATCAAATTCAAATTCTTCAATCACTTCCAGCAAGGTGTAAGTTTGCAGGGCATTCCGGCTCGGGAATTTACCTGTGGCATCTTTCAGCCCCTGCCGACGGATGGTATCTTCTACATGGCGTACGATGAGCCGTTCGCCAAAACGGGCCGCCAGTTCATCGCGATAGCGGATGACCTCTGGAAAATTGTGCCCCGTGTCAATGTGCACCAACGGAAACGGCAGTTTGCCAGGTCGAAAAGCCTTGAGCGCCAGGTGAACCAGGGTGATGGAGTCCTTACCGCCGGAAAACAGGAGGGCCGGACGTTCAAATTGTCCGGCTACTTCCCGAAGGATGTGAATGGCCTGAGCTTCTAAGTGATCGAGGTAATCGAAGTGCGTTGACATGTAATATTTTGTTTTTATTGAAAATCAATGAATTATTGTGATGCATGAACATGCAGTCCACATTCTTTTTTAGAAGCATCTTCCCACCACCAGCGGCCTGCCCTAAAGTCTTCTCCTTCCCGGATAGCCCGGGTACACGGCGCGCAGCCAATGCTGACAAACCCTTTGTCGTGGAGCGGATTGTAGGGAATGCTGAACTGGCGTACATAAGCGCGTACTTCCTCAAAACTCCAGTGGAACAGGGGATGAAATTTTATGAGTTGGTGGGCTTCATCCCATTCAAGGTCAGTCATGTCGTGGCGGTTGGGCGATTGCTCTGCCCGGATACCGGTTATCCAGAGTTGCTTTCCCTTCAGGGCACGGCCAAGGGGCTCTACCTTTCGGATATAGCAGCATTCTTTGCGATTGTCTACAGATTGATAAAAACTGTTGGGGCCTTTGTCAGTGAGGAGGTTTTGGATGGCGGCAGGCTGCGGAAAATAGGTTCTGATTGGTTTTTTGTAACGTTCGAGTGTGCGCGACCAGGTGGCGTAAGTTTCCTGAAAATTTCGACCGGTATCTAATGTAAAAACCTGAATCGGCAGGTCGTTTTCGAAAATCAGGTGGGTAATGAGTTGGTCTTCGATGCCGAAACTGGTTGAAAAAACAGCACTGTCCGGAAATTTATCTGCAAGCAGGAGTAAGTCTGCCAGGGGCGTTCTGCGTTGCTGCTCGTGCAGGCTCGCTGCCAAATCGGGAAGTATGTGTTTAGAAAATTTCATACGTGCTAATGGATGTGGAACGGATAAAAACAAAAAGCCCTTCGGAGCATTACCGAAGGGCTTTTTGTGCTGAAAAGCAATTTATTGATTGAAATCTTAGGACCGGTATTTCATCAAAATTGCGTTGCAGCCGCTTCGGTACAGCCGGGCGGAACAACAGCAACAACAACAAGCCATGAATGAAATATTGGTCGAATTCATGCCGCAAACTTATGGGATCCGAAAACACAATGCAATAGGCAGGGGCATTTGTTTTTAAAATTTAACAATTTGGTAATAAAAACTGCAGTTTTTTCAAGAAGCAGGGGGCTTTGTTAAAGAATTGCCAATGAAGCTTTTATTTTAATTTTTTGAGAAAGAACGGCCCGGCCTTCCGATCCAAATGAAAAAGCCGGAATCACAAGAGCGATTCCGGCTTTTTCCGGCAAAAATAGTTTTTGTTCAGTAAGCTATCGCTTACTCAGTCGCTGTGTTGCAAGGATTTTTTCGTCTTTGCCCCGCAACTGAACCAGATAGATACCTTTGGGAAGGTCTTCTACCGAATATTTCTGATTTTTCTCATAGATGAAATTTTTCATTTCTCTGCCTACAAGATTATAAACATGGATGCCCTGTACGGATTCGTTATCACTCAGGCTGAAATACATGGTTGCAGGATTGGGGAAAACGCGCAACTCCACCGATTCTGATCCTCCTGTGCGCTTAATGCTCAAACGGTCGCT
>JABWAJ010000720.1 GCA_013361075.1 Saprospiraceae bacterium
AGACATGCCGTTCTTCGATCAGTCTGCCCTGAACAACCCGGTTGTGGACACCATGACTTTCCGTAGCCAAACGGGTGCAAATGCCAACTACAGCACCAGCCAGTTGCCGGAAGCACAGATCCTTTTCTCGCCGCGTCTTGGATTTAACTGGGATTTGAAAGGCGACCGCTCGCTGCAATTGCGCGGTGGTACCGGTATCTTCACAGGCCGCCCTGCTTTCGTATGGATTTCCAACCAGGTAGGCAACAACGGTATCCTTACGGGATCTATCTTCCAGGATAACACGACTGCTTATCCTTTCTCAACAGATGTGACAACCCACATTCCGGATAATGCAACAACGCCGGCATCTTTTGGTATCGCTGTTACAGATCCTGACTTCAAATGGCCGCAGGTATGGCGCTCCAACCTGGGGATTGACTTTAAGCTGCCATTCGATTTGGTGGGAACGCTGGAAGGTATTTACAGCAAAACCCTCAACAATGTGATGTACAACGACGTAAATCAGCGCCCGGCTGCTGCCAACTTTACCGGTGCTGACGACCGCCCGTACTACGCTGCAAGCGTGAACGCCCGCCGTCTGAATGCAAAAATTACGGACGCCATCCTGCTGTTCAACACGGATGAGGGATACTCTTACAGCCTTACGGCTAAATTGGAGCGCCAGTTCAAGAATGGCTGGTATGCAATGGCCGCTTACAACTTTGGTGAAGCAAAAGACCTGATTACTGCCGGTTCTATTGCTTTTTCTTCCTGGAGAGACAACCGTTCGGTTTTGGGCAACAACTTCCCGGTACTGGCTTATTCTGACCAGGATCAGCGCCACCGTGTTATCGGTGCCGTCAGCTACCGCGCGGAATACGTGAAGTCATTGGCTACCACAATTTCCCTCTTTTTCCAGACGAACAACCAGGATCGTTTCTCTTTCTTCTACAACGGAGACATGAACAGTGATGGGGCGACAGCCAACGACCTGATGTACGTTCCGACGAATGCAACGGATGCCAACGAAATTCTGTTCAAGGACATCACCAACGGACCAACTGCTGCAGAGCAGGCGGCTGCATTCGAAACATTCATCCAAAACGATGAATACCTCAGCAGCATCCGGGGCCAATATGCTGAACGCAATGGCGCGATTCGCCCCTGGGTAAGCACACTTGACTTATCGGTTCAGCAGGAATTTTTCCTCAAGGTTGGCGGTCGCCGTCATACCCTCCAGGCGCGTTTGGATATTTCCAATTTGGGCAATATGATTAACAACAGCTGGGGAGTAGGCGATGCTATCGTAAACGGCTCGCCACTGCGCTTTGATTCCCGCAATGCGGAAGGTCGCCCGGTTTATCAGTTCTCCCAGGTTGGTGGTTCATTCCCGACTCAGGCTTTGAGTGTCAGCAACAACCTGATCGACGTTTGGCAGATGCAATTTGGTTTCCGCTATATTTTCTAAGGGAGCGAAATTAATCTGTTAATAGCCTGAAAAAGGCACTTTATGAAAAGAGGCGCTGCGATCAAATCGCAGCGCCTCTCGCATTTTTATTGGGCAGTCAGGCCGATTTATGGCTTAATCGCACACATTTCGGCATACACCCTTGCCGCCCGGATGATGTCGTCTTCTGTCTTTTTAAATTCATCGTTGTTGGCCAGCTCAGCCAGATCGGCACAATCTGCAAAATATTTGGCCAACCCCTTCTTAAAGATCAGGAAATTAGAACCAGAAACGGATACCGGTGCGCTTTCTGTTGGTTTCTGGTAGGCATATTCGGCTTCAACATCGCCCAGTTTGTTGTCGTACGGGTGGTATTTGTATACTGCCACTTTGCCGGATCCATAAAGTTGTTCCAGCAGGTGCATGCCTGACTGGGTATTGCCCTTGGCGCCCGGGGCAAAAGATTTGACCAGAAAAGTGCGGTTGTTGAACTGAAAACTTTTCAAATCGGCCGGCTTGAGCACGTCTGTTACCGTTTTGCCTGCTTTTTGGTACTGGAAGCTCACATTGCCCGAAG
>JABWAJ010000130.1 GCA_013361075.1 Saprospiraceae bacterium
CGCTCACCAGCTTTGGAATATCCCCGGTACATCCCTTCTGAATTAAAGGGCATGGCAATATTGCCTTTTCTATCCAGGGCAATAAGACCACCTTCCCCACCTGCATTTTTGAGCTTCTGGTTGACAATATAATCAGCCGCTTCCTGTACACTGCTGCCTTTGTATTCCATCATGGCACTCACATCGTGGGCAACTGCATAGCGGATAAAAAACTCCCCATGCCCTGTGCAGGAAACCCCACAAGTAGCATTGTTGGCATAGGTTCCTGCACCGATGACCGGAGCATCTCCGAGGCGGTTCCAACGCTTGTTGGTCATACCTCCGGTAGAGGTGCCCGCAGCAAGATTGCCGCTTTGGTCCAGAGCCACACATCCTACTGTGCCGAATTTATAATCAGGATTCGTCGTTTTGGTGCCTTCTTGTTTATTTTCTTCTGCTTTAGCCCGCTCCAGAGCATCCCATCGGGGCTGGGTGAAAAAATACTCCGGGCTAACCGTGTCAATTTTCTGCTCTATCGCAAATTGCTCGGCGCCTTTGCCCACCAGCAATACATGTTGCGACTTTTCCATTACCGCCCGGGCTGCGCGAATGGGGTTTTTGACAATGGTTAAGCCACCAACTGCCCCTGCTTTTAAAGAAGCGCCTTCCATTACCGAAGCATCCAGCTCATTTTTCCCTTCGTGGGTAAACACGGCCCCTTTCCCTGCGTTAAATAAAGGAGAGTCTTCCAAATACATAATGGTTTTCTCCACTGCGTCAAGGCTGGTACCACCGTCCCGCAGAACCATTTCGCCAATGTCAAGCGCTTCATTGAGTACCTTCAGGTATTCTTGCTCCATTTCCGGTGTCATTTCAGCCCTCGTAATCGCCCCAGCGCCACCATGAATGACAATAGCATAAGGTGCAGAGGAATCTCCGGCCGCTGATTCCGGGGAGGCAGGTGTACAACTTTGAAATAAGGATAAGACTGCAATCAAGCTGAATAAAGGATTTTTCATAACACACACGGTATTTATTTTACTCAAATTCAACACTTTATTAAATCAGGTGGAGATAAAATCCCCCTCCCGCAATACAGGAATAGTTAGGGTAAGATGCAACTTATCCCCTAATTTCGCGTTTTTCTGCTTTAAAAAAGTAAAATAATGAAGTTCAAAGCATTCTGTCTGTTCTTTTCGCTATTTTCTGCATCCATGGTGTTTGCTCAGGATAGTGCACCCAAAAATTGGTTCAACCTTGATCTTACCCAGGATGGCTATCCCGGGCTAAGTACTGAAAAAACGTATAAGGAATTATTAAAAGGCAAAACCGGGAAAACGGTTGTTGTAGCGGTCATTGATTCCGGCGTAGACTACATGCATGAAGACCTGAAAGACATCATGTGGGTAAATCCGGGTGAAATCGCAGGTAATGGTGTGGACGATGACAAAAATGGCTATGTGGATGACATCCATGGCTGGAATTTCCTTGGCAACAAGAATGGAGAAAACATTGCGCATGAAAATCTGGAGGTTACCCGCCTTTATGTTCGTTACAAAAAAAAGTACGAAGGCAAAGATCCGGCTAAATTATCCAAAGCGGAACGCATTGAATATGACACCTATGTTGAATATGGCAAGGTCATAGAAAAAAAGCTGAAAGAACTGGCACCCAATGCTCAATTGTACGAGATGATGAACGATGCTTTTTCCAAATTCGAAAAAGCAATCGGTAAAGACCGCAAAGCAGTTACCCTGAAAGACGTTGAAAATTTCAAATCTTCTGACCCCATGATGATGCGCGTTGCCGGTGCGGTTAAGGAAAGCATTCAGGGCGGAGAAAGCTTCGCAGATTTGATGGACCAGATCGAAGAAGGCTACGATTATTTCTACAACCAGGTCAACTACAACTACAACACGGAATACGATGCCCGCCACATCATTGGTGATGACCCTCAGAATGTAAACGACCGCAATTACGGCAACAGCGATGTCAAGGGCTCAGACGCCAGCCACGGCACCCACGTATCGGGGATTATTGCAGCCATCCGCGGTAACGGGATAGGCATGGACGGGGTGGCCGACAATGTGCGCATCATGGCAGTTCGGGCAGTGCCTAATGGCGATGAGCGCGATAAAGATGTTGCCAACGCCATTCGCTATGCGGTTGATAATGGTGCTACGGTCATCAACATGAGTTTTGGAAAAGGCGCTTCTCCTGAAAAATCTGCCGTAGATGCTGCTGTCCGTTATGCAATGGAACGGGATGTGTTGCTTGTACACGGTGCAGGCAATGATGGCAGTCAAATCAGCCTGAAAGATAATTTTCCGAACGATCATTTTGCAAAATCAGGCCTTTTTGGAAAAAAGATGGCTGAAAACTGGATTGAGGTAGGTGCACATGCTCCAACCAAAGATGAGCACCTCGCTGCCGAATTTTCTAATTACAGCCCTGAATTGGTGGATGTTTTTGCACCAGGTGTAGAAATTTACTCTACGGTACCCAATAACGGTTACAAAAACCAGCAGGGAACAAGTATGGCTTCTCCCATGGTGGCCGGAGTAGCCGCCTTGCTGCGCTCCTACTACCCGGATCTGACAGCCAAACAGGTAAAAGACATCATCATGGAATCGGCCTCACCCTGGGATGCAAAAGTCATAAAACCGGGAACAGAAGATGAAAAGGTAAACATGAGCCAGCTTTCGGTCACTGGCGGCCTGGTCAATGTTTATGAAGCCGTAAAAATGGCAAACAATACCAAAGGCAAAAAGAAAGCCTCCGGAAAAACGGGAAGTGCTGGTATGGGTGGAAAAAACAACAAAAAAACGCCCGCTCCGAAAGCATAGCAGGGGTCAAAATGAGATGATTTGAAAGTTTTCAAATCATCTCATTTTCAATTCCCCCTTCCATGTCGGTACATTTGTATAACTTGCCCCGCATTATCCCGGCGCATTCGGAAAAGTGGCCATGCAGGTTTTTCTTTGCAAACTGCAACCTCAGTCGGGATTGCGCGTTCTTCGTTTAGACATTTTAGCACATTACATGGAAAGTATTAGCCTTCAATACCCGGCGTGGTACCTGGTCTTCTGCCTTTTATTAGGACTTGCTTACGCGCTGTTGCTTTATTACCGCGACAAAACCTTTAGAGAACAGTCGGAAAACTTCACGCGCCTGCTGGGCGCATTGCGTTTTATTACAGTCACCATACTTGCGGTCCTGCTGCTCTCTCCTTTGCTTAAATCCATCATCACGGAAAGTAAAAAGCCCATTATCGTACTGGCTCAGGACCAATCTGAATCCGTTCCGGCGGGCATGAAAGCAGAAGCGCTCAAAAAATACCAGGAAGATTTTTCTGCTTTAGCGCAAAATCTGGGTGGCGACTACGAGGTCAGGCAATACGCCTTTGGCAATGAATTTCGGGAAGGCATTGACTTCAAATACACCGAAAAAATCACCAACATAGCCGAATTGCTGTCCGGCATAAATGACCTTTACAGCAACCAGAACCTTGGCGCGGTTGTATTGGCTACCGATGGTATTTACAATGAAGGGAGTAACCCGGTCTACCTGAGTACAAAACTCACCGCGCCCGTTTATTCAATTGCCCTTGGCGATACGACTTCCCGCCGAGATGTTATCCTGAAGCGCGTTTTTCACAACCGCATTGCCTACCTCGGAGACCAATTCAGTGTACAGGCAGATATTTCTGCACAAAATTGCACTGGCTCTGCCACGACGCTGTCTGTTTATAAAGTAGAGGGCGCCAATTCCCGATTGCTGCAACAAATGGTGATCAACATTGACCGCAGCGACTTTTTTACTACCCGAAACATTGTACTGAACGCCGATCAGGGTGGCGTGCAACGGTTCCGCATTTCCTTAAGTACCGTTGCCGGTGAAGCTTCAAAAGCGAACAACAGCAAAGAAATTTTTGTGGATGTGCTGGATGCCCGCCAGAAGGTGTTGCTTCTCGCTCACTCCCCGCATCCGGATATCGCCGCACTCCGGCAAATGCTCGCCATCAATAAGAATTACGAAGTCAAGGTAGCTTACATCAACGACCTGAAGGTGAACGTGGCCGATTTTGATTTTGTGGTACTTCACCAGTTGCCCTCTATGGACAACGACGCGGTAGCCGTATTGAATGTCATCCGCTCCCGCAAATTACCCGTGCTCTTCATTGCAGGCAGCCAGAGCAATTATGTTCGGTTAAACCAGGCCCAGTCTCTGGTGTCCATCCGGGCTGCCGGCAGAAATACCAACGAAGTGCAAGGCATTCCCGGTAAAGATTTCAATCTTTTCACGGTTGATGAGAATCTGAAAAATAACATTTCCAATTTCGCGCCGTTGACAGCGCCTTTCGGCGAATACGAAGTGTCCGGCAAAGCCCAGGTTTTGCTTTACCAGCGGATCGGACGGGTTGATACGCGCTACCCTCTGCTGGTGATGGGCGACGAAAATGGTGCGCGCATTGGGGTATTGTGCGCCGAAGGCATCTGGAAATGGCGGCTGTTTGATTTTTTACAACACCAAAACCACAACTTTTTCAATGAGTTAATTGGAAAAACAGTGCAGTACGTCAGCCTCAAAGACGACAAACGGAAATTCCGGGTGAACCTCGCCAAAAATATTTTCAACGAAAATGAACCGGCTCTTTTCGACGCAGAACTGTACAACGACAATTACGAACTCATCAATGACCCCGATGCCAGTATGGTCGTTTCCAACTCAGAGGGAAGAGAGTTCCCCTTTACCTTTAATAAAAGCGGAAAGTTGTATGCCCTCAATGCAGGCAGCTTCCCCGTTGGTAATTACCGGTTCCGCGCAACAGTGAACAGCAGCGGAGAAAACCTGACTTACAATGGCCAGTTTAGTGTGCAACCTATTGAACTGGAGCTATATGAAACAACTGCCGACCACAACCTTCTTCGCCTGTTAAGCGACAAATACGGCGGGTCGGTTGTATATCCGGCCCAGACCTCATCCATAGCGGACCTGATCCGGGAAAAAACAACCATCAAACCGGTCATCTATCAAACCGCTAAAACACGACCTGTAATTAACCTGAAGTGGGTCTTTTTCCTTTTACTCGCTTTGTTGTCCACGGAATGGTTTTTGCGCCGTTATTTCGGCGGGTATTAGGCCGGTTCATACGCATTTCAATTTCAAATGCTGGTATTGGATGCACCTCATCCGGGTGCCCTACCCTTTCACATGTCGGCTAGTTGTCATAAAAACAACTACAACAGCATAGGGGGGGGCTGTATTTTGGGTGTCTAAGGAATTGAAAGTCAATTGATCGGTACCCAAAATGCTCGTTTAGAAACCTGACTTTTGCAATATTCCAGTAAGTTTGCTGGTTTCGAATGGTTTAAATTGCCTGAAATAAAAAATCAGAACCAAGCCACTAAAGCCACGTAAACAAATAACAATCAAACAAAAACAAATGAAAATCAATCAAAAAAACTAAAGAACGCACCATCAGCATGTAACCAAATGTGAAGATTGCGTTAAAGTGGATACTTTACACAGCGGTTTGCCGATAATATGCGTCTATATGATAATAAATCCCGGAAAATCTCCCCAAAGACTTAAATCACGAATTAGCTGCACAACGCATCTGCGTTAAATACATTTTTCAAGGGCGAGTCAAAGCAAAAATTACACAAATTTTTCTGCACCGGTTTAACCGGGAAAGCAGACGTGGCGGCTTTTTGCGCCATTTTAACTCTTTGGTGAATTTGCATCATCAAGGGCAGTAAATATATTGTTTTGTTATCAATTTTCAATCAAATTTTTTACTTTAATTAACACTTAAATCCCTTATCCAATGCAGCACTTTTAGATAAATAGCCCTTTACCAATAAATTCAATCCTCTAAAGTGCCAAATTGAAAACAAAACCAATTTACTCTTATTTAACAACTAAACTGGAAAACAACTATGAAACCCATCACACTCTCTCTTCTCGCAACAATGATTGCTCTGATGATGATTCAAACAGCCAATGCTCAATGTTCGGCGAAAAAAGGCCGGTGCAAAAAAACTGATTTCTGGGAAGTACAAGCCGGGGCAGGACTGCTACCCACTTTTTTGAAAGATAAAACCCAAAGCCTGATGCCTCCCGTCCTCCTCGGCACAAGCTACCGCCTGAGAACCAACATCAGCCTTGGTTTGCAGGTTGGAACATCTATTTCGGAGGCACAACGCACTTTGCCGGGAGAAACGAGCCCTTCTTTGCACCGCAACCATTATACTACGGTTGGACTACGTGCAGCTGCCCACACTACTACCCTCAACCGGTGGGAGGTTTACGGCGGCATGATGGCAGGCTATGGCATCTCCCGGGTGGAAATCCGTGAAATTGGCCAACAAAAATCACCGGAACCTTCTGAAAAATACACCAAAGAAAAAGTATACCTCTCCGCTTTTTTGGGTGGCCGGTATGCTGTAACCCCCAAATTGGGAGTATTTACTGAACTTGGTATGGGTGTTTCTGTACTCACCGGCGGTGTCAGCTGGAGATTCCAATAAAACAAACCTGATCTGATGGCCTTTTAACAAGGCCTGTTTACCGGACAATCCGAAATCCCCCTAAAGAAATCCTGTATTACACCCTTCATACTTTTTTTTACTCTGAATTTAAACGCGCTCTGTGCCCCTGCTTACTAAGAGAAGCAGGGGCTTTTTTTTCTAACAGGGCATTGCGGTGGCATCAGCTGGCAGTTCAGGTAGCGGGTCTTTCGTCATATTCAAGCCATATTTTGAGCAGTTTCGTTCACAAGCACGCGATTCCATCTAATTTTGGCATTCAAAATACTTTGCCAATATGTTCAGGACGCCTTTAGGCCGATTTCGGATCGTTGCTTTTCTCGAGGGGATTTCCTTCCTGTTGTTGGGATTTACCATGGTGCTTAAATACCAATATGCCATGCCCCGGCCCAATTTTGTAGTTGGACTGGCGCATGGCGTTTTGTTTGTCGCCTACGTTTTTTTGCTGATTCGGGTCACTGTGATTTACGAATGGTCTTCCCGTAAATTTGTGCTTGCTTTCCTGGCTTCTTTGCTGCCATTCGGGACATTTGTTGCAGATAAAAACCTGTTTAGAAAATAGGTCTCAAAAACCCACGCCAATTCGGATTCCGCCCCAGCGGTGTGTTTTTCCGGTGTCGAATTCTTTGGTGAGGAACGACTGGCTGTATTCCAGGTAGAGTTTTCCTGCAACCAGCACGAATCCAAAATCACCCTGGAATGTCAATCGGGTTAAATCGCCGGGAGCCAGGACGTAAGGGCTGTCGCGGTTGAACAAACCACCCTGCAACGTGGCTTCATAAATTTTATAACCCGGCTGGCCCCGGACATAAAAGTATCCGGACCATTTTTCTGCCGGTGCGCTTTCCTGAAAAGGGTCATTCAACCAGCCAATTAGCAGGGAACATCCTGCTTTAATTTGGTTGGTATGCGTACCAACTCTCGCGCCTGCCGAGACATTAGCCAGCACCCAATGGCCGATTTTCCAGATATTTTGCTCATAATCAATCTGGTAATTTAAGATCAAGTCATTCCTGATTTGATGCTGCCAACCCAATGGAGGAATGTTGTCTAACCACCGATGGATGGCTTTTTGCATCCTTTCACTCCCTGCGGCAGGCCCCATAATTCCGACGACCAGCGTAGTGGAAATCCGCCTGCGCCGAAGCGTATCCGTTGCTATGGCAAAAGCAGAAGCCGAAAGGTTGCTGCAAAAAGGCCGGTCGCCATACAGAATTTCGTTGCTGCGGATGGTGCTTGGGGTATATCCGTAGTGATCTGTGCGAATGCCGTAGCGGATCGTGCTTTTCGGAGGCCGGATCAGGAACTGATTAAGCGGGTTTTTCTTCAGCGCCGGATGCGCAAATTCCAGAGTTAGGCCTTGCGTATAGTAATCGTCGGTGGCTGTGAAAAAGTCGTTGTCGTAGTGGAACCGGAACCAGGTGTTGCAGTCCATATTGGTGAATGTGGCGGTATTGTCTACCACCTGAGCATGGCCCGAAAAGGAAAAGCATGCAGCAACTCCAAAAAAGATGTTTTTTAAATGCACCTGCTTCGTTTTAATAAACTTACGGGCAAAAGAAGGAGAAGGATTGCTCCAGGACAACTATATTCATCCATCAGGCTCATCCAATAATTCACCATTTTTATATCTTGCTGCCGCATTTATTTCAAAATTAAAGCCAACGCGATATGAAACGCCTTAACCGCCGGTCCTTTTTGCAATCAGCTACCCTTGCCGGCGCTGCTGTTGTGGTTCCAACACTGGGGAATACCAGCCCGGCTTCCGGTTCTTCTCCTGCCATCCTGGATAAACAGTCGAAATCTAAAATCAACCTGGGGTTCATCGGCGTGGGCTTGCGTGGTCAAAGTCACGTTGAACTGGCTCTGATGCGCGACGACTGCAACGTACTGGCCATTGCCGATCCACAGGCGGTTATGGTCAATTCCTGCCTGAAGATGTTCGATGACAAAGGCATCAAACGCCCGAAAGTATTTGCCAACGGCGACTACGATTATCTCGAATTGTTAAAAGAAAAAGACATTGATGCAGTAGTGATCGCCTCTCCCTGGGAGTGGCATACCCAGCAGGCAGTAGCTGCGATGCAGGCCGGAAAATACGTTGGAACGGAAGTCTGCGGCGCATTTTCCTTAGACGAGTGCTGGCAATTGGTGAATACCCATGAGGCAACCGGGGTACACCTCATGTTTCTGGAAAACGTTTGCTACCGCCGCGACGTCATGGCTGTGCTCCAGATGGTGCGGGAAGGCTTGTTCGGGGAGTTAATTCATTTTGAATGCGGTTACCAGCACGACCTTCGGGAAGTGAAATTCAACGATGGCGTAAACCCTTATGGCGGTGGCGTGGAATTTGGCGAAAAAGGCTTCCATGAAGCCAAATGGCGCACCAAACACTCTGTAGCCCGCAACGGGGATTTATACCCAACGCACGGCATCGGGCCGGTAGCTATGTATGCCAACATCAACCGGGGCAACCGTTTTGCTTACCTGACCTCCACTTCTTCCAAAGCGGCCGGCTTGCACGATTACATTGTCAACCACCCCAAAGGCGGCCTTTCTCATCCAAATGCCAAAGTTAAATTCAAACTTGGCGATGTGGTGACTACCGTGATTAAAACTGTAAACGAAGAATCCATCATTATTTCCCACGATACGAACCTGCCCCGGCCTTATTCCCTCGGATTCCGCGTTCAGGGCACCAAAGGCATTTGGATGGACGTCAACCAAAGCCTGATGATAGAAGGCCAAACCAAAGCGCACCAATGGGAGCAGGCACAAAGCTGGCTGGACAAATACGACCACCCGCTCTGGAAACGCTATGGCGCCGATGCTAAAACCGCTGGACATGGCGGCATGGATTTTTTTGTCTTCCACCACTTCATCGAGTGTGTCAAACGCAACATCGCCCCGCAAATGGACGTGTACGATGCCGCTACCTGGTTGGCCATTACACCACTGTCAGAAGCTTCCATCGCCATGAGCAGCGCACCACAACCTTTCCCCGATTTCACACGCGGGCGGTGGATAGACCGGAAACCGAATTTTGCATTTGGTGAGGAGTTTTGAGCGAGTTGAAGATTTGAGTTTTATTGGATGCTTTGTGCAAGCTCTAAATAACTGATTATTATTTATTTAGAATATCATTATATGGTATTAATTTCAATTGCTTTTTATCAATGAAAAATACTTTTCCTGTAGGAATGATATTCGAAATATCATAGTTATGGTAAAGTATTCTTATTCGGATTGAAAAATCTTTTTTTTCAGTTTTAGCATCCTGAAGAATCTTATAAATTTCTTTATACTTTTTTTTAATACATTCTGCAACACCCCAGGTTCCAATTCCTCTTATTCCAGCAATAATCATTACTTTATTTTCACTTTTAAGTGGGTTTGAAAACTTTGTGATATATCCTGTATCACATAATCCCATCTGACCAATTTGGTTCTCGGGTATACCATTTTTCAAATAGAGCTCTATTTGTGAGTATGTTTCCGAAGGGAATATACCTCCCTCTCCATCAATAATTCTCCAGCGGTCCTTATCTATTCTTTCTGTTCGGTAAAATTCAATATTATTATTCTCCAGAAATTTTTCATAAATTTCGGTGACAATGTTTACTTTTCGACTTCCAAACAAAATTATATTCTTGTTTTCATACATCTTCATATTGTTAAAAAACTTTTCACTGTCAATTACAATAACATCTCTACGCCAGTTGATTTTGATAAGCGCACTTAAAAAATTATTCATAGCAATAAAATCTTCCTTAGAGGCATCCGGGGTTATGACTTTGTTGTTCTCATTGAAATCTTTACATTGATAAACAAAAACAATGTCATCTTCTCCAAAATTTAAAATCCGGCGTATTTTTTGACTTACAATTCTATTTTTAATTTTTTGAAAAACCAAAACCAAGAAACCACCAATTGCTACGCCAGTAAGTACATAGGATATTAATGCGATCATAGTCGTAAGTTTTTAAAATTTACAAAAACACTATATTTTAAAATTTATTTCAATTCACTTAACCATTATATGTATTAATTTTAATTACAATAAACAATTTATCTAATACATTTAAATATTTTATAGTGGCGATTACTAGCCCTTAAAGGCTAATAGCCGCCACTATAATTTATATTTACTTTAAAGAAATTCAGCAGTATGATTATTTACACACATGAATGGCATCAATGCTCGTGTGCTTCCTCTTTGTGCGCCTCCCTCAGTTTCTGCTGAATATCTGCCGGAACCGGATTGTATTCTGCAAATTGCGTATGGAACTTGGCCTTACCTTGTGACAGGGAACGCAGCGTAGAGGAGTATTTGTACAACTCTGCCAGCGGCACCCGGGCCATGACCTTCTGGTAGTGGCCTTCCGAGCCCATGCCCTGTATGATGGCGCGGCGCGTTTGCAAATCCCCCATTACATCACCCATCACATCATCGGCACAAAGAATTTCGACATCGTATATGGGTTCCAGCAATTGTGGCGCTGCATCCCCGAAAGCTTCCTTAAAGGCCATCGTACTGGCCAGCATAAACGCCATATCATTGGAATCTACAGGGTGCATTTTGCCGTCGTAGATACTAACGCGAATGTCCTGGCAGTTGGAACCCGTGAGGGGTCCTTCTTCCATTTTATTCATAATCCCTTTTTTAATCGCGTTTGAAAACTTGGCGTCAATCGAGCCACCGACAATGCACCAGTAATAGGCAAGTTTTCCGCCCCAGGGTAATTCTTCCACTTCCTTGTTTCGAACGCTCAGTCCGGCCGGATCAGCCATACCCTCATAGTAAGGTTCTATGCGCAGGTGCACTTCTGCAAACTGGCCGGCGCCACCCGTC
>JABWAJ010000131.1 GCA_013361075.1 Saprospiraceae bacterium
ACGGCCCTTTGGGTTTGTCTATGCGATCCAGGCAGATGCTAATTTATACGATATTCATATCGGTGCCTATGAGGATCGCATTACCGCTGAAAAAATGCTGATTGAAGTGAAGCGAAAAGGGTATGCCAATGCTACAGTCATTGAACGTTTCCCTTCAGAAGGTGTAACCGTAACAGTGATCCAGTTGGGCGTCAGTAACGCCGGGAAAGCCGTGGATTGGCAAAAATTTGCAAAAGCCGGAGTGTTATACGTTATTGCCGGCAGTGAAAGTCTCAAAATTGCTACCGGCACTTTTCCGGACATGGAAACTGCCCGCCAGCGGTTGGCCGTCCTTAAAAACTCGGGGTTCCCGGATGCCTTCATCCGAAGCGTGAATTCCATTTTCCTGCACCAGGCCGGAGATTTTGAAACTGGGATTAAAAAGCCTCTCATTCCTCTTGTTTTTGAAGAGGCCCCCAAAACGCCACGTCCGCGCCCGACAACCCCGGCCACGCAAAGGACCGATACCAGACCTGCTACTCAACAGGCGATTAGCCAGGATCCATATGGTAAGGAAGCTCCGCGCAGTTATGAGGAAAACTCGGGGTGGATGGTAAAATCGCCGCAAAATCAAGGAAGTTTGCCACAAAATCAGGGGAGTTTACCGCAAAATCAAACCATGACGGCAAAAGGGGGGCCTCAGGAACAAGCACCGGTGAACAAAGTGGCGACTACCCCGAAAATTCGGGGAAACATCAAACGCCGATCCGCGCTCGAGCTTCAGAAGGTGCTGAAAGAAGACGGTACTTACAAAAGTGACCTCGACGGTTATTACGGAGGCGGTACCGCGAGCGCCTTTCAGTCGGTTTACGACAACAACCGCGTCATCCTGAAGTATCGTTTGCTGGCCGAGCATTCCGGTACAAAATCCGGAAATCGCCTGCAACAAACCATCAACAACATTCCCAACGACGGACTTGCGTCCAAAACACTCGAAGGTTTTAATGAGCCCGCAGCACTTGCCTATCGCGCCTATCTTGTGTTTCGTTCATTTGGCCCTGACAAACAGGTGAATAACCTGATGAACAATGCCCTGAGGGGGGCTTATATGGGCAAAAAAATGAAAGGCCGTCTGCCCTTCGACTACAATGCAACCTATGCTTATGAAGACCTTAAGCAGTTGATTTTACACCTCTATTACATCCACAGTGCACCCGGCAACACTTATGCAGCACCATGCTGGCTGAACGACCGCCATCCTTCAGAATCGGCTACGGCACAAGCCATCATTGCTGATTACCCGGATGTAGGGTTCACCTTGCAAGCCTGCGATCAGCTCAGCAACTGGGAAACCATAGGCGTGTTGCAGGCGATTGCTGCTGACCTGAATGCCGGGGAATTGCCCGAAGCGTCTGTAATGGGGGCTGCCAATTCCCGGCGCGCCCAATTGTCTCTTTCGCCCAGGGCACTAAACGACAAAGAGCTGAAAGCAACAGAAAACTGGAACGCCCGAACCTGGGTAGGACTCAACGGCTGGGCAACACGGGATCCGCTAAACAAACAAATGGTCGAAGCCTTTAAACTGGTGTTCTTTCAAACCCAGGTATTGCTGGAAGATTATTACATGGACCGGGGCCTGGATGCCGATGACGCTAAAGGGCTGGCCCTGGCTACTTTACAAACATTGGTTGGCCCGTATGTAGAACGATTTGTGTAAAAATGAACTTTCCGGGGGCGAAGCCGGAAAGTTTAGAAAAATCTTTAGCCAAGTTTCTTTTTCTTTTAAAAAAATCAATACCTTTGCCTCCCGTTTCAGGGGTGGAACAAATTTGTTCATTATCCCGCTCGGGCAGAAGTAGTTATCTTAAAGCAAATACAGTCATGAAAGCAATTGCCGTAAAAGGGGAAGTCAGACAGGATCTTGGCAAAAAATCAACGAAGGCCGCCCGCGTAGCAGGTCTTATTCCGTGTGTATTGTACGGCGGCGATACAGTTGTCCATTTCACAACAACCAAAAATGATGTGAAGCAACTCATTTATACGCCTGACTTCAAGCTGGCTGATATCGAAGTGGATGGCAAACACTACCGTTGCATCCTGAAAGACCTTCAGTTTCATGCTACCCGCGAAGACGTGCTCCATATAGACTTTTTGCACCTCAACGAAGGCAACACCATCAAAGTGGATGTTCCGGTTCGTTTCAGAGGAACGGCTTCCGGTGTTAAAGCTGGTGGTAAGTTGCTGCAAAAAGTGCGCAAAGTGAAAATCAAAACTACGCCGGAAAAACTGGTAGACGAGTTGCTGCTCGACATCACGCACATGGAGCTTGGACAATCTATCCGTGTTCGCGACATTAAAGCCGGCGAAGGCATTGAAATCCTTAGTTCTCCCGGTATCCCGGTTGCAACTATCGAAATTCCGCGCGCATTGCGTAGTGCTACGATGGCTGCTGAAAAAGCAACCGGCGGTAAGAAGAAGTAATTTTTTTCAATAATACGCTGAAAAGAGGCATTGCGCGTAAATCGCTTTGCCTCTTTTTGTTTTTCTAAATCCGGTTGTTCCATGGAAAACTTGCGCGTGAGCCTGCTGCAGGCGGAATTGATCTGGGAAGACAAAAATGCCAATTTACAGCGGTTTAGCGAAAAAATTGGAGCGCTCGATCCCGGTACTGATCTCATCGTGCTTCCTGAAATGTTTACCACCGGATTTTCCATGAATGCAGCCGCACTGGCAGAAAGCATGGATGGTCGCACCATGCAGTGGATGGCCGATGAGGCAGCCAACAGGCAGGCAGTACTTGTCGGGAGTTTTATTGCCCGCGAAAAAGATCGTTTCTACAACCGCTTAGTTTGGATGCGCCCGGATGGAAGCTTCGATCTTTACGACAAGCGCCACTTGTTTGCCTATGCCGGGGAAGACAAAATCTACACAGCCGGAGAAAAAAAGCTGATTGTGTCCCTCAAAGGATGGCAAATTTGCCCCCTGATTTGCTACGACCTGCGTTTCCCTGTTTGGAGCCGTAATGTGGAAGACTATGACTTGTTGTTGTACGTCGCCAACTTTCCCGAACGCCGCAACCACGCCTGGAAATCCCTGCTCCTTGCCCGGGCAATTGAAAACCAGGCTTATACCATCGGCCTGAACCGGGTAGGAAAAGACGGCCAGGGCATTGCTTATTCAGGGGATTCGTGCGTAGTGGATTATGAAGGAACCCTTGTCTTCCACCTTGCTCATACAGAAGGCAGTCATACCCTGGAACTTTCCGCAGACATGCAGCGGGCATTCCGTGAAAAATTTCCGTTTTTAAAAGATCAGGATGCATTTACCTTCTCACAATCGGCATAAACCATGAAAATATTCAATATTGGAGGTGTACCCGTTGCCTGCAAAATAGCAGGAGAAGGCCCTGACATTGTGCTCCTGCACGGCTTTTGTGAAGACAGCAACGTTTGGACAGGGACGGTTGGCGCACTGGTAGCCGGTGGTTTTCGCGCTACGGTTATTGACTTGCCCGGATTTGGACAATCGGGCTTGCTGCTGCATTACTCGATGGAGGCCATGGCTGAAGTAGTACACGACATTCTGGAAACACTTGGTGTCGAAAACTGTACCCTTCTTGGCCACTCTATGGGTGGGTATGTGGCAATGGCTTTTGCCGAACGCTGGCCGGAATCGCTGAATGGACTGGGGCTGATTCATTCTCACCCGTTTGATGACAAACCGGAGCGCAAAGCGGCCCGCATTAAATCAGCAGAATTCATACGCAAAAATGGCCACCATACTTACGTCGCCCAACTCATCACCAACCTTTTTCCGCAGGCTTTTGCAGCCGACCATCCCGGGCTGATAAATGGTCTGATAGAAACCGCCAGGGCTTACCCTTCAGCAGCCATTGTTGGCGGACAGGAGGCGATGACTGAACGGCCTGACCGTTCGGCCGTACTAAAAAATCTGACTTGCCCTGTATTGTTCATCGTTGGCGAACTGGATTCAGCGATTCCTTACGATCAGAGCTTATTGCAACTGCCCTTGCCTGCTATCGCTTCCGTGCACCTTCTTGAAGGCATAGGGCATATGGGGATGTTTGAAGCCCCCGAGAAAATTCATAGGATTGTGTTGGCGTTTGCTAATTTTCAGGAAGAGATCAGGGCGAACAACAACAACGAACAGGAAAGGAGCAAACGAAGCAAGGATTGATTTTTTTGAACGATTCTGTCTTAGTTTCCCGACTTTTACAAAAAAAACATGACGCCATTCCTGTTCCTGCTCGCCGCATTACCCGGCATACTGATCAGTTGGTACATTTATCGGGCCGATAAATTTGAGCAGGAACCACGTTTGCCCATTGTGCTTTGTTTCATTCTCGGTGCTTTGGCAACCTGGCCAGCGCTTCAGGCTGAAGTATGGGGGTACGCTGCCACAGGCATTCGCTACCGTAGGGATGTTTTTTCTGCCGGGCTTCATTCTTTTGGCATCGTGGCAATTTCGGAAGAGAGCATTAAGTGGTTGTGTCTGATTGCTTACCCCTTTTTTCGCTCGTTTTTTAATGAACCGATGGATGGTATCCTCTATGCTGTACTGATCGGGATGGGTTTCGCAACGATGGAGAATATTGCCTACGCCAATCAATTTGGCCTGGCCACCACAGTTATGCGGGGCTTCACTGCCGTGCCGGCTCATGGCGCTTTTGCCGTCATTATGGGCTACTATGCCGGAAAAGCGAAGTTTGACCCAACGCGGAGATGGCAATTGCTGTTGCGTGGATTGCTGATCGCGGTGCTGGTACACGGTACCTATGATTTTCTCTTTGTACAGGAACTGTACAGCGAACTGGTCTTGCTGGCCGCAGGCGTGCTGGGTTTAAGCGTTTATTACGCCCAACGCCTTATCCAGGATCACCAGGACAATTCGCCGTTTAGAAAATAAGGCTTATCTGGAATACGTAATCCGATAAATCGCATTGGCAAAATCATCCGATACCAGCATGGAACCATCCGGCATTAGTTCAATGTCAACAGGCCGCCCCCAAACGTCATCTTCAGCTACGTCTAACCAGCCTTCGGCAAACGGCTCGTAACGCACCACTTTATCACCTTCCAGTGTGGCCATCATCAGGCGGTAGCCACTTTTTTTACTGCGGTTCCACGAACCATGTTCTGCGACGAAAATCTGATTGCGGTATTTGGAAGGAAACTGCTCACCAGTATAGAATTCGAGACCGAGCGGGGCTACGTGGGCACCAGCTTTTTGTGCAGGCGGAGTAAATTCAGAGCAGTTGCGCTTTTGACCAAACTCCGGATCCGGCAGATCGCCCTGATGGCAGTAAGGATAACCAAAATGCATCCCGTCACGCGGAGCATGGTTCAGTTCGCAGGCAGGGATGTCGTCGCCCATCATGTCGCGCCCATTGTCGGTGAACCAAAGGTTTTTATTTTTCGGGTGCCAGGTGAAGCCTACGGTGTTGCGAATGCCGCGTTGCACTATTTCGAGGCCTGTACCATCGGGATTCATTCGGGTGATGGTGCAATAAATTTCTTTTTCCGGTTCACAGATGTTGCATGGGGCACCAACCGGAACATAGAGCTTGCCATCCGGGCCAAATGCAATGTATTTCCAGCCATGGTGAGTTTCGGTAGGGTATTGGTCGTAAATGACCTTAGGTGCCGGCGGGTTGGCTAAGTTGGCTTCTATGTTTTCAAATTTCAGGATGCGGCTCACTTCTGCCACATACAAGTGGCCATCTTTGAAAGCAACTCCATTGGGCATTTTCAAGCCTTTAGCCAATACAAAAACCTGGTCGGCGTGGTAATCGCCATTGGTGTCGCGCAGGGCATAAACTTTATCTTCTCCCCGTGTACTAACAAACAAGGTGCCGCCGGGCGATAAATCCATTGACCGTGCATCAGTAATGTTTTCAGCATAAACGTCAATCTGAAAACCTTCCGGAAGTTTAATCCGGTCTAATGGCAGATTGGTTAGTGCTTTGCGGAATATTTTAGGCGTTGGCGGATTGATGTTTTTGCAGGAAAACAAGGTTCCGAAAACAGCTGTCAGCAGGATAAAGGCTTTAAATTTCATATCGCGATTATACAATTTCAACCAATTCAATCAATTTCATTACACCGCCCCGATTACCTTGCTTTTTTCACAAACGAGCACAAAAGCAGGAGGGACATTGATTGGCACAAAACGCAGGGAAACTTTGTCGAAAATGCTGTCGTACAAGTGTTTGAGCAATAAAGAATATTGCATTTGAACAAAAATACCGCCATCTTTCAGAGCGGCTGCGCTTTTGCGCAAAATATTGATACCCAAATCTTTAGGTAAAGATAAAAAAGGCAGCGCCGAAATGATGTAGTCGGCCTGTTCAAAACCATGGGCTTTCAGTTGGGCACTGATGTGCTCTGCAGAATCTTCTACAACTACCAGTCTGGGATCGTGGATGTTGCGCAGGATTTCACAGAATTTGTCGTTGATTTCAAAGCTGATCAGCAAGGCATCCTGCTTCATATTTTTGAGAATATGGCGCGTAATGACGCCGTCGCCCGCGCCCAGTTCTACTATGATTTTTGCTTTTTCAAAATCTACGGGGCGGATCATCTCGCGGCATAAAAAACGAGAGCTCCGGGTAATGGTGCCCGTCGTACGGATATTGCGGATTCCTTCTTTGAAGAAATCGAGGTGCTTCATGTACATGTACTCAGTAGCTTTCCAAAGTGCTTAAATAATGGCTAAAGGTATGAAAATATGCTGACCTGCCGGTATAAATTCCCTCAACGACAGCAAATGAACGAGTAAATGCATAAAGATCCGGTACAGAATATCTGCTCAGGAATGCAGCGGCAGCAAATTTTTAACGACAGCCTGCGTTATCTTTTCAAAAACTGAGACGTATGCGTAACCTGGTTTTCCTTTTTTGCCTTTGCCTGCAAACCAATGCCTTGCTGTTTGCAAAACCGGTACCCCTCCAGGAAGCTTTGGAAAATGGCTGGGTGAAATTGAAAGCTACCGGGGTGGGAGGGCATCAAAACCAGGCCATTAAAGCTGTTTTTGAAAATTTATACAACAGAAACCTGGAAATTCTCGTGCCTGCAGGATTCATTTTCGATGCCTCTGATTCCACTTATCAGGATCTGATTGTTGTCAAAGACCGGTTGGTCATTCTGGAAAAAGATGCCCGCAAAAGCGCTTTGTGCTATACCCTGTGCATTCGGGCCAACCGTGCTTCGCCAGTTGCCAGCCTGGCTTTTTTATCGGGTGGAATGGCAACCGGGGCATTGATGCAATTGGCCCAATACATTGATAAACAGGGGTTGCACCAATCAGATGCTGCACAATACGCAATGTGGGCAGTGAGCAACAACCATGGCCTGGAAGGAATCGGGCACCCCGAACTAGCCAAGTTTACAGCGCAACTACTCGGAAAACCCGAACCCACTTATCACATCCAATATGCCGGAACAGGGCAGCCGGGCGAACAGGCCTTCAGGAATGAGCCCATTGCGGTTAGCGGAGCTTTTGAGTATGAAAACAAAACGGACATCACGGCTACTTTTGCTTTGTACAATGAAGCGGGCGAACGCGTTTTTACTTTTTTTGAAAACGAGGTAAAAAAACCAGGCAGGCATCGCTTCCGGTTTAATTTCAAAACAAACCGACTGCCAAGTGGCCCTTATATGGCCCGATTGACCGATGCCAATGGAAGGACGGTTGGCGGAACCCGGATAACTTTGTAATGGTCGGTCAGATGGGGATGTCTGCCTCCAGATAAGCCTCCAGCCCTCCGCTCAGGTTGTAGAGATTGTCAAAACCAAACTTTCTTTCAAGGTCGCGAATTGCCTTTGTGCTCCTGCTTCCCGATTTGCAGTGCACAACCACTTTTCTGTCCCGGGAAATCCGGCTTTCGTTTTCCAGAATCCGGGCAACGGGAATCAATTCCCCCCCAATATTGGCCATCGCGTATTCTTCCGGCTCGCGCACATCAATGAGTTGAAACGGTTCACGGCTTGCCTGCCATTGTTTGAAATCCCGGACACTGAGTTCTTTTATGGATGGAACGTCGGTGCGGGTATGGCAAAACTGCTCATAGTCAATCAGCCGGGTGATGGTCGGCTTTTTTCCGTTCAATGGATTGTCCTCGCGTTTCCGGATGTTGAAGGTGCGCGTTTCGAAGTGCAGCCCGTCAAAAATAAAAATCCGTCCGTTCAATACTTCTCCTAAACCCGTAATGACCTTTACTACCTCCAGCGCCTGCAAGCTGCCGATAATGCCCGGCAATACCCCCAATACACCGCCTTCCGCACAATTGGGAATCAGGCCTGGCGGCGGCGGAACCGGATGCAGATCGCGATAGTTGGGGCCAAAATCGCCCGCCTGACCGGCATAATTAAAAACCGAAACCTGGCCTTCAAACCGGGAGACTGCGGCATAAACATTTGGTTTGCCGAGCAACACACAGGCGTCATTTACCAAATACCGGGTAGGAAAATTATCGGACCCGTCGGCTATAACGTCGTAAGCTGCCAGAATGGCCAGTGCATTTTCTGCACTTAACTTTTCCTGGTGCAGGGTTATCCGGATGTGCGGATTCAGATCTTCAAGCCGGCGTTTGGCTGCTTCTACCTTGAGCTGCCCGAGGTCTGCTGCCCCAAACAATACCTGCCGCTGCAGGTTGCTGTCTTCTACCACGTCGAAATCAACAATGCCAATATGGCCTACACCTGCCGCTGCTAAATACATCAAAAGCGGACTGCCAAGGCCCCCGGCGCCGATGACCAATACCCGTGCTGCTTTCAGTTTTTGCTGCCCTTCCGGACCAAAGCCCGGGATGATGAGATGCCGATGGTAGCGACGTTGCTCTGCTGCTGAAAATTCTATTTCCTGATAAGACATTGCATCGCGGTTTTAGTACATTAGCGGTTAAGAGCCGGGTGGTGTGGCCCTGCACAAGCAGGCAGAAGGGCGCAAGAAACAACAATGCCCGGGAATCCGATAGAACACAATTGATGATAACAATAAGACAAGCATATTTGATTTTACAAAATTACAACCTTTTGCCTTTTGTCCCTTGTTCCTTATGGTACAACCCTCTATCTTGACCGGCGAAAGGTAATTGCACCTGCCATTCTGATTGCAACAATCATCCATCATGCCGGAAAAAGGAAAACTCTACCTCATTCCAGTGCCGCTCGGCGAAGAAGGCTTGTACAGCATTCCTGCACATACGGCAGAAGTGCTGAGGCAGCTCGATTTTTTTGTTGTGGAACGGGCAAAAACAGCCCGGTACTGGATTAAAAAACTGAACCCTGAGCGCTCGCTGGACCCCCTCTCTTTTCAGGAACTTAACGAACATACAAAGGAATCGGAACTGCAGGAGGCTATGGCTGTTTTGTTGAACGGCCGAAATGTAGGCCTGCTCTCTGAAGCGGGATGCCCCTGTGTAGCCGACCCGGGTGCCATGATGGTGGCCTGGGCACAACGGGAGGGCGTTGTAGTCATTCCCCTGACGGGGCCTTCGGCCATGCTGATGGCCTTGATGGCATCAGGGATGAACGGCCAGCGGTTTTGTTTCCATGGTTACCTTTCCCCAAAACGCGAACCCCTCATGAAAGATTTGAAAACGCTGGAACAACGGGCAGCACGCCAACAGGAAACCCAGATCTTTATTGAAACTCCTTATCGGAACGTGATGGTTTTTGAAACAGCCCTGCAGGCTTTATTGCCTGATACCTTGCTGTGCATTGCAATGGACATTACCCTGCCGGGAGAGTATATTGTGACCAAAACTATCAGAGACTGGACAAAATCAGGACTGCCGGACATTCAAAAACGCCCGGCAGTCTTTCTGATTGCTGTAAAAGATGTAGCATTTAAAGAAAAAAGTGAGAGCGCGCATTTCAACAAGAAGCGCAGATAATGTTAATCTTCAATCATTTCCATTTCAGAAAGAGAAACGGACAGCGATTGGCCATAGTGTTTCCCAATCATGTCTTTGAGTTCTTTGCGGGCAAAAAAGATGCGGCTTTTGACCGTACCAAGCGGCAGTTTCAGGTAGTCGGCAATTTCCTGGTATTTATACCCCTGATAATGCATCATGAACGGAATGCGGATGCTCTCATCTAATGAAGCAAGCATACCCGTGAGTTCCTGCATCGTGATATTAGATTCGCCGGTGTTGGATATGATTGTGCTGCCGGAATTGATGTAATAAAGGTTGTCGGTGGAGTCCATAATGGTGTTGGACTTCATCTTTTTGCGGTAGTTATTGATGAAGATGTTCTTCATGATGGTAAAGAGCCATGCCTTCAGGTTTGTTCCTGCCATGAACTTGTCCTGGTTTGTCATCGCCCGGAAAGCGGTCTCCTGCATAAGGTCCTTCGCATCCTCGGTGTTCTTTGTCAGGTTGTATGCAAATGCCTGGAGAAGCGGAGATATTTCGTGAAAACGGCTATTGAATTCTATTTGTGACATGACGTACTCTTTTTTGTTTAAGTAAGTAGTAACTGCTACTTCGTTTTGTTGAACCAAATATACGATTGTATTCAACAAAGTACAAACTATTTACCCTTTTTATTGATAAATTATTCTTATAAGCACGCCCGATGTGTCTATTTTGTTGTTTTTATTGTTGATTATTAGGGTTTTGTACGATTGATAAAAAATTGATAAAAATTTTTAAAGTTTCAAAAATAATTGAAAGAATTGGACGAAGGCATAACAACCCAAAGCAGCAGACAGTCAAATCAAAACTTGTGGCTCGTTGCGCATTTCGGTTTGGAATATTGAAATGCGTGGGAGAGGGCAATCATCCGGCCCGATTGTCTCGTTCGGGCACAAAAACTCAATGGCGTTGAGCCAGCTGTTCACCGGCCATGCCAACAGATTTTATTCGCCTCTTCAGGAAGCTGCTTTACAGGAAAGCGCTTCTTCAGGTACCGGATGAGATCGGCACAATGCCCGCCAATGTGTCTTCTTTTCCCTTAGCAAAAACTGCCTTAAAAATCAGTACCCAAAGAAAAATGCAGCCGTGGTTCCTGAATATCGCGGGTTTCGATTCCCCATGCGTAGTCGAGTTTGAGAAAATACCCAAAAACAAGGCAACGGAGCCCTACTCCATAACCTGCAACAATAGGATCCCGGAAATATTTTACCCGAACCGACACCAGTGGATCTTTGACATCCGTAGGGAAGGTGCTGATGTTAAGCGGGTTGTCTTTGCTGAAAGGATTGCTTCCACTCCACGCTGTACCGGCATCAAAAAAGCCAACTACCTGGAAATTCCGGAAAAAAGAAGAACGGATGTTTTTGGACAAATACCTGAAAATTGGAACGCGCAATT
>JABWAJ010000721.1 GCA_013361075.1 Saprospiraceae bacterium
TCTGCAGGGTTGCATCAGACTTTGTGGCGCGGGGCAGGTAATACCCGGCAAAGCCACTGGAATAGCCTGCTATGCCAATTGTAATGTAACCGCCATCCGAAGTAGGCCGTACATAAGATCCACCGGAAGTTGTGAAACCATCGGGGTTCGGGAGTAGCACCTTTTGGTTTTGTTGGGCCAATACAGGTAAACATAACCAACTGAAACTGAATATCAGGAAGGTCAGCAGTGTGTATTTGTTTGGTTGCTTTTTCATGGTGAAAATCGTTTTTGATTCGCAACAAAAGTCCGTTACTTTTCTTTTGATAACAAAATCATTTTTTATAAAATATCGGATCGGTTTGTGTATTTTTATGTCGTTTTTTGTTGATAAACAAATATTTGTAACTGTATGAAAGATAGCGCTCTTTTAGAAATATTTGCAGCATTGACCCCCTGGGAGCTTAGATCCTTTAAAGTTTGGCTGGAATCGCCCTGGTTTAATCGAAAAACCACCTTGTTGCGGCTGTTCGATTACCTGAATGCCTGCCGAAACAAGGACAAAGTGTACCAGTTGGACCAGGCGTACCTTGCTGTTTTTGAGCCACCTTATCCCGGAATCGCCCGGCTGCGGCATGAAATGAGTGATTTACTCAAATTATTGCGGGAGTTTTTAGTCTGGCAGGAACTGGCTCAACAGCCTTTGCAACATAATTTTTTCCTGCTTCATGCATTGCGCAAAAGAGGGTTGGAAAAAAACTTTGCACTTGTATTGCGGGAAACGGAAAATTATTTAGCCGATGAAAACATGCAGGGAGCATTTTCCGGAAACTTAGACCAGTTTCGCTTAGAAATTGAGAAGCACCAATGGGCTATGCGTTCTAAACGAGATCCAGATTTTTCTTTTGAAAAAATGGCCAATAACCTCAATGCCTGGTATGTCGGTCAACTGCTCCAGATAGCCTGCATTGAACACAGCCAACAGGCATTGCTCCATCGGGAAAAACGGGGCGTCGAATGGATTGAACCCCTGCTCCGGGAAATACCGGGCCGCCCGCAGGAACAATTACCGGGAGTGGCGCTTTATTACTATGGCTATCACATGATAACCGATCCGGACGACAGTGAGCCGGTCCGGATTTTCAGAGACTTGCTTGAACAACATCAAGGCCGGTTACTCCGCGACGAAGCCCGGGAATTGCTCATGCTGGCCATCAATCACGGCATCCGCCGGATCAATGAAGGCGACAAGGCTGCCCTGCAGCCTACCCTTGATTTTTATTTGCTTGGCCTGGAAAAAGGTCTTTTGCAGGATGAAAAGGGGGTACTTACAAAATATACCTACAACAATATTCTGATGAATTTTCTGGCGCTGCAGGAATGGGGAAAAGCAGCGCAATTTCTGGAACAATACCGCCCGCAATTGCCACCCAAAGAACAAGAAAACACCTACCGGTACAACTTAGCCATTTACCATTTCCGCAGAGGGGATTTTGGTACTACCCTGGAACTGTTGCGCAATGTGAATTTTCCGGATGCCATGTACAACCTCGAAGCCCGGAAAATGTTGTTAAAAATTTATTTTGAGCAGGGTGCTTCCGATGCACTTGAATCCACGCTGGAAAACCTGCTCACCTGGCTGCGCCGCCATGGTGAAATTGGCTACCATCGCGAAATGTACCGGAATCTGGCACGATTTACCGGGCAGTTGCTGCGCCTTACTCCCGGTGATGCGGAAGGGCGAAAACGGCTGGGAAAAAAAATCCGTGATACGCCGCTGGTGGCAGAGAGAACGTGGTTGTTGGAAAAGTTGAAAAGTAACCGTTAGTAAAATACAACTTGAATCAACCGGAATCCGTATTGGGCTTCTAAGAATGTTTCACGCTATTAATCAAAACAACTAAATCATGAAACATGAGTCATGCGAATCAGGGGCAAAAAGTGTCATTGAAAACGAGAGAGCAGAAAGCCGCAGCAATTTTACCAAAGACATGAACCAGTAAGCCCTT
>JABWAJ010000722.1 GCA_013361075.1 Saprospiraceae bacterium
GCACAATGGCCAACCATTGTTCGGCTCGCTGATTTTGACTACGACGGCGTTAAGGAAGCCATGACGGTAGTGGGAATCTCCAACACCGGAACGACCGACGTTCGTTATTTTGAAAACCTGGGCACCGATACGGCTCCCGTATTTCAGTTCGTTGCTTCGCATCCTTTCGGCATTCCGGTCTATGCTGCCCCATGGCAGTTTGTAGATATAGACGGCGACTGCGACCTGGACATGTTTCTTTTCAATTTTACAATGAACTCCGCCCCGCTGCGGTTTCTTGAAAATAAAGGCACCCCTAAGGTGCCCTGGTTCGGCGACTCTCAACCCCAGTTAAACCCCTTTGGTTTTTCCACACCCGTCAATGCCTCCGGCAGCCAACTCAGCAGTGCCTTTTATCAATTCGTAGACATTGATGACGACAATGATTTCGACCTTGTGTACGGCGGACGTTTCAACAATACTGTCGGCGATGAAAACTACTATTTCTACATCAACGCAGACACGTCTGGTAACGGCACGGCCCCCTCCTATTCCGCTCCTTTGGTCAACCCGTTCAATCTGCCGCAACCGGCTGTAGACGCCTGGATCTTTCCGAGTTTCCTGGACCTGGATTGTGATGGCGATTGGGACTTTTTTGCCACCAATGCAGGTAAGGGTATTGACTATTTTGAAAACATCGGTACAGCGTCAGCCCCTGATTTCGGCTTTGCGCCTGCGGCCTCCTGGTATTTGCCAGCCCCGGAGCTACCCGGCTTTTTGACCTACCATTGGGGCGACTGGATAGATATCGGCGGTGATGGTGATCTGGATTTACTTTATGGAGGGTCTCACCTGATACAATTTTATGAAAATATTGCCAACGGCACGATGGCTTGTCAGGCAAACAAACCGATGTACGATCAATGCACACCTCCGATGCTGATACATCGTATAGAAAAATCACCATTTGCCGAAATAAAGGTAACGCCCAACCCCTCCGGCGGCATCGTTCAGCTGAGCTTTTCAGAACAACCGCCCAACGACTATCTCCTGATCGTCAGCGACGCTTGCGGACGAATTTTTATAAAAGAAAAACATGAAAACACACAAAATTTGTCCCAAATGCTCGACTTGAGCAGTTTATCACCGGGTGCATATTTGTTGAATCTGTGCAACAAGTCGGGTAATTTTTGTTCGAAAATTATAAAGATATAGTGGCTGCAAGCCTTGGGCTCCAGGCACCATGAAGCCGCATTCACGGAATTTGAGATTCACCCCTTCCGCCACTTGCTCGGACTCGTCCCAAATGCCTCTTCGAACGCTCGCGTAAAGTGCGCCGGGTCTTTAAATCCCACCTCGAAGGCGATCTCCGAAACACGCAGGTTGGTATTGCGCAGCAGGGTTTTGGCCTTGTGCAGCCGCAAGTCGCGGAAGTATTGTGCAACGGGCTGGTCGGTAAGCGCCTGAAACTTGCGGTAGAGCTGGGCGCGGCTCATGGTGAGCGCTTTGCAGAGATCGGGAACGCCAAAAGCATCGTCGTCGAGGTGGGATTCGAGAATGCCGCGTACTCGTTGCATAAAGGTATCCTCCAATGTAGGGTGAGGCGCCAACGGGAGATCCGCTCCTGCATTCGCATAGCGCGCCTGAAGGTGTTTGCGCAGTTCGAGCAATTTTTCAAGGCGGATGAAAAGTTCTTCCTTATGAAACGGTTTGGTCAGGTATGCATCGGCGCCGTGTTGCAAACCTGCGATTTTGGAAGAGATGTCTGCCCGGGCGGTGAGCAGGATAACAGGGATGTGGCTGGTGCGCATATCGGTTTTCAGGGTTTTGCAGACTTCAAAACCATCCATGCCAGGCATCATTACATCGCTGATAATGATATCGGGCACGTGCTCGAAGGCATGGGTGAGGCCGGCGCGTCCGTCGGTGGCTGTGTCGATGTGGTAGGTGTTTTGTAACAATAATTGCAGGTAAAAGACTACGTCGGCGTTGTCTTCGACGATCAG
>JABWAJ010000132.1 GCA_013361075.1 Saprospiraceae bacterium
CCGTAATGGCGGGCATGGAGGTGGTCGTGGTCGCCTGCGACGAACGCGGCAACATCGACGTGGCCGATTTGAAAACAAAAGCCGTCCAATACTCGGCAAACCTGGCTTGTCTGATGGTGACCTACCCCTCCACCCACGGGGTATTCGAAACGGCCATCCACGAGGTATGTGAAATCATCCACCAGCACGGCGGCAAAGTGTACATGGACGGCGCCAACATGAACGCCCAGGTCGGCCTCACCAGCCCGGCCACCATCGGCGCCGACGTTTGCCACCTGAATCTGCACAAGACCTTCGCCATTCCGCACGGCGGCGGCGGCCCGGGCATGGGCCCTATCTGCTGCAACGCCAGCCTGGCGCCATACCTGCCCGGACACGTGTTCGCCGAAACCGGCGGCAACCAGGCCACGCCGGCCGTGAGTGCGGCGCCCTGGGGCAGCGCCAGTATCCTGCTCATTTCGTATGCCTACATCAAGATGCTCGGCGGCCAGGGAGTGACCGATGCGACCAAATACGCCATCCTGAACGCCAATTACATCAAAGCGCGCTTAGAAACAGCTTTTCAGGTGTTGTACGTGGGCGATCTCGGCCGCTCGGCGCACGAGTTGATCATTGACCTCAATCCGTTCAAATCCTTAGCCAGCGCAGAAGATGTGGCCAAGCGCCTCATTGATTATGGCTTCCATGCCCCGACGCTGTCTTTCCCTGTTGCGGGTACCATCATGATCGAACCGACAGAAAGCGAAAGCAAGGACGAACTGGATCGCTTCTGCGATGCACTGCTGCAAATTCGGAAAGAGATGGACGAAATTGCCCGCGGCGAATACCCTGCCGACTCCAATGTGCTGGTAAATGCACCGCACCCGGTAGAACTGGTGAGCGCCAACGACTGGAACCTCCCGTACTCCCGCGAAAAAGCAGCATATCCCTTGTCTTATCTGCGCCATGGGCATAAGTTCTGGGCATCGGTAGGCCGCATCAACAATGCACAGGGCGACCGCAACCTGATTTGCACCTGCCCGCCCATAGAACTGTATGCAATGGACAATGACGTCACCACCGGATAATCATTTATGAAGATGACAACCAAACCAAGGTATACCCTGAGCGTTGATGAACGCTTTGAATTTCAGGATTTGCAAGCCGGGCAGCTGGACATGGTGCCCGGTAACGACCCGGGGCATTTCCATATTTTGAAAGACAACCGCTCCTACCACGCCGAAATTGTGGAATTGGACATTGCCGCCAAACGCTGTGTGGTGAAAGTAAACGGCAAAACCCACGAGGTGACCCTTACTGATGCCTACGACCACCTCGTGAAGGAAATGGGGCTTTCTACAGCAGTACTGCACAAAATAAACGCTGTACACGCGCCTATGCCGGGGCTGGTCTTCGAAATTGTGGTGAAGCCCGGAGACGAAGTCCACCGCGGCGACCCCATCCTGATTCTGGAAGCCATGAAAATGGAAAATGTCCTGAAATCGCCGGGCGACGGAGTAATTAAAACCATTTGCGTAGAAAAAGGGGCACCCGTGGAAAAGGGGCAATTGTTGATCGAATTGGCGTAGGGGCGCCCCTTGTGGTCCCTAATATCTACCGCGGTCGTTCAAAAAAGATAAATTCATAAACCATGAAATCAACCACCATCCGCACCTCCCTGTTAGTCGCCCTGGCCCTTACAGCATTGAGCTTTTCCGGCTGTATCACCTACCCGCAAACAAGTACAACCTCCCCAAATCCAAGAAGGCAATTGCCACCAATTGAGTATTTTGCAGATGATAACGGAGACGGGATACTTGAGCCCATCCTGTTAGAAAAGGAACCTGAACCCCGTCAGGGCACGGAACAGTGGACGCGGGATTTCTACGGCACCATCAAATATCCGGCTTTGGCCAGAGAAAACGGGATTCAGGGCATTGTCATGCTGGCAGTGTTAGTGGATGAAACGGGCAAAGTACTGGATGCAGACATCGCAAAAAAACTCTTTAAAGATTGCGATCAGGAAGCCCGGAGAGCTTTTCTCAGCGCTACCCAACAGGGCTATACACCCCTGGCCCGAGGTGGGGTAGCTGTGAAATTTAAAATGCATTACCCCGTTGGATTTTGGTTGGATTAAGCCGGTTTTCAAAAGTATTGTGGCTGCTTTCGTTTTTCCGCTTCAGCAAAGGCGGAGTAGCCTGACTACCTAAAAAAATGATGGTCTCAAAAAGTAACCTATTATTGGCATTAGCACTCCTTCTGCTGGCGCTCTCCTGCACACGCACACTGCTGCCCGGCGACAGCAAATACCTGCGCATGGTAGGCGACATTGCTTTTGATCCGAAAGAAGACGATCCTGATTTCGAGTTGTGCAATGAGGCCAAAGCCAAACAATACCACAATTTCAACCAGGGATTTCAATACCAGGGAGAAAAACAAGCGCTAAAAAAGGTTTTTGCCGAAGCTTACCGGTCAAAAAAAATGCCGGGCGAGACCGGATTGATCAGGATTCGGTTCCTCGTCAATTGCCAGGGAAAAACAGGGCGTTTCCGGATGATGGGCATGAATGAAAATTATGAGCCTAAAACCTTCCACACGTCCATTTCTAAACAGCTTCTGCAAATTACCCGAAACCTGTCCGGTTGGAAACTATTGCCCAATGAACAATCACCGGAAGATTATTACCAGTACCTCATTTTTAAACTAAAAGACGGACAATTAATCGAAATTATGCCATGAAATACCTTGCGCTGATCATTTCCCTAATGGGGGTGCCGCTTTCCGGATGGTCCCAAAATTGCAATGCCTTTCTGTATGCGAAAGACACCCTGCAGTATGAAGCCTGCCTGATTGCAGAAGAGCGAAACGGCCACTATCAATACAGCAGGGAATACCAGGAAGCGTTAGACAAAGCGATTGAAAAATGCCCTTATTTTTCGTATGCCTACCTGCATAAATCGGTCGCCTACCTCAAAAGCGGGGATTTTATTACCTGGAAAACCCTGATAGACAAGGCAGTTGAATTGAATACCAAAGAAAATTTAGGATACAGGGGCTGGTGCCGCTATCAGTTTTTCAGAGATTACCGGGGCGCTATTGGGGATATCGAGCGGTTAGACAGTCTGATCACCTACGATATCGGGCATTCGGCAGGCGGTGAATACCATTTGCAGGTAGCCCGGGCTTTGTGCTACAAGGCACTTGGGAATCCCCAAAAATCAATTGAAATCATCGAAACGCAGTTGAGCACTCCCGACTACAGCATCGGCATATTCGACCACCTGCACCTGGGCGTATTGTACCTCGAAGCGGAGCAGCACCAGCGCGCAATTGAGTGCTTTCAACGGCAATCTGCCTACAATGAGCTGGCTGAAAATCAATATTATCTGGGACTTACCTATCAAGCGCTCGCCGATAAAACCCGCCACCGGGAATGCATGCAGCGGGCAAAAACCCTTTACTTGGCGGGAAAAATAATGCGCGACTCTTATACCGAACTCATGGACAAGATATACCTCGCCGATATCGAAGCAGCCATGGAATCACCTTACTTCCATTCAGACAACTAATTCGCTCCAGCCTTGAAGTGGAAATAATACCATTCCGTTCCAAAACAATCTCTTCCGGTCTTTGTTGAAAAGGCCGAAACGAAGAGATGATGGAAAAACCTGACCAATCTGGTTCGGAAGGCCTAACCGCCATTGACACCGACCGCATCATTGAAATGGCGTGGGAAGACCGGACGCCCTTCGATGCCATTAAAACCCAGTTTGGACTAAAGGAATCTGAAGTAAAAGCCCTGATGAAACAACAGTTGAAACCTGCCAGTTATGTCCGGTGGCGGAAGCGGGTTGAGCACTGCAAAACCAAACACGCCGCTACGCGCAACGAAGGCATCAGCCGTTTCAAAAGCAAAGCCCAGCGCGCCATTTCTCAGAACAAAATATCCAAAAGATAATGCAAAAAACATACCTGTTTGCCGGCGCATCCAGTGCCATTGCCATTGAAACCGCCAAATTGCTGCAAGCTGAAGGGCACTCCGTTATTGGCCTGAGTACCAAACCTGGCCCTGGAATTTTCGAAGCATGTCATCAGGTAGAAGCCTACGATTTTGGGAAATTTCCTGCACTGGATCAAGCGGTTGACGGACTGGTTTATTTCCCGGGCACCATCAATCTGAAGCCGTTTGCAAGGCTTTCGGCAGCTGATTTTAACCGCGATTTATCCATCAACGCGTTGGGTGCCGTAGCGTTTACCCAAACTTATCTGGGCAACCTGAAGCAATCCAACAGTGCATCAATTGTCTTCATCAGCACGGTTGCGGTCAGTACGGGATTGCCTTTTCACGCTTCCATTTCCCTGGCAAAAGGTGCCCTGGAAGGACTGACAAAAGCCCTGGCGGCTGAGCTGGCGCCCTCCATCCGCGTCAATTGTATCGCGCCCTCCCTGGTGAATACGCCGCTGGGTGAAAAATTCATCAATACGCCGGAAAAATTAGAGCAAATGCAGAAAAGAAACCCGATGCGCAAAGTAGGCGATGCCTCGGATGTGGCTCAGGCAGTTGCTTTCCTGTTGTCTGAAAAATCGGGCTGGATCAGCGGGCAAATTATGGCCGTAGACGGGGGCATGGGAACAATAAAAAATTAAAACATGCCCAAAAAGCCGGTTGTCAACAAGCAACACCTGCCGCAGAAAATTTGTGCAGCCTGCCTGCGCCCTTTTTCCTGGCGCAAGAAATGGGAAAAAAACTGGGAGGAGGTGAAGTATTGCAGCGAGCGCTGCAGGAGGCATAAAAATCATCCCTCCCCTAACCATACTGATTGGCAGCAGTAAAAAAAATTCATTCATTCAATACCCTTCTCATTCCTTTCAACAACACATCTCCCCGAACCCCTTCCATCGCCAGCAGCGCAAAGTTATCTGCCAGAATTTCATCCGGGTGGATAATGTAGTCCGTGTTGTCGCCAATTTGCTCGTAAAATCCCTGCTTTTCTTCCTCCGATAAGGTACTGCTGCCATCCGAGCGGCTAAGCACCACAAAAGTCCCGTCCGATTTTTGGCGAATGGGGTACAAATCAAACTGCAGATAAGGAAAAAACTCGCGGATTGCAGGGTTAAACGCCGGATAGCGCGACCGGATCAGGGGGATGGCCTGTATCTCACTTCGGGTGGGGTGAGGCAATCGAATGGCATAAGCCACATTGATGCCGTCGGGGTTGGTGAGGAGCAATTCCTCCAGGTTGGCTGGAAAGCGCAGGGCTGCGCGTCCTCCGGGCAAGGGCCGGAATCCGATCAACTCGTACAAATCCTGCCTCTGTTTGGGGTGGTATCGCGAGTAAATGTGGAACAATTCGTGCAGCATCACGCGCAGCAGTTCGGAGCGGTCAGGTTCCAGCAAATCGCTTTGCGGAATAATAATGCTGCGTTCCCTTGTGTAAAATACCGAGGCCCCATAGTGTTTCCCGGGGGTTTTGATCAGACGCAGGGTATCAGGCAACAAGGCCGGCGACAGGTTGAGGCACAGGCGAAACGCTTCTCCCAACACTTCCCTGAGCAATACCTGTTCGGGTTCGGTGAACGCCCGCACATCGTCCTGCAAATAAAAGCGGTATTCCTGCAGCAGGGTTTCCCGTTGATGCTGACGTTGAGCAATGAACTTGAGCTGAATTTTCATGTCCAGCATGCTGATCGCTTCAAAAAAATGCTCCGCATCGTCTTTCACAATCTCTTTGGCGGCTTGCAGGCTGTCCAGAAACAGGAGCTCACACCCGGCGTGCATTTCTTCAACAACGGGAGACTGGCAAGACGCGACCAAAAAGGTGAGGATAAACAAAAATCCAAACAAGCGCATGAAGACAGAATTGGTGGTTTTACCTTTTGAGCTATTTAGGAGACAGCCCCTAAATAAGATGAGCCATCCCAATAATTTTCGGGATGGCTCATGCATTCAGATCGCGAACTGCGTTCTTATTTTTTCACCAGATCGTACGTAAACCGCAGCATTTCCATGATGGGGTTGCCCGTCTCCGGTTCGTTGTTTGCAAGCAGGATATCAATGTCAATCGTTTCGTTCACCTCTTTTTCCGTGCTGTCGAAAACGATTTTGATGAAGCCTTTCTGGCCGGGTTTAACCGGTTTGGTTGAATAGTCTACGGTGGTGCATTCGCAGGCCGTGGCCGTTTCGATCACCAGATCTACGGTGCCGCGGTTGACGAATTCGTAGGTATGATAGCGCTTTTCACCTTTTTTTACTTTGCCAAAGTCCACATAGCGCTTGGAGAATTGCATCACCGGTACCCCCTTGATGCTGCTTTTGTTCTTGCGGCGGGCTAAGGAAGACCAATCGGAAATTTTCACCGTATCCACCCCAACACGAGCTGCAGAAACAACCGGTGCTTTCACCAGCGCATTTTTGCCTTTAGGCTGTGGTTTTACTTCCGGCTGCTTGCGCAAACGGGTGCTTTTGATCGTGATGCTGGTCGGGCCGGCAGTGATCTTGAATTCCGTGCGGCGGTTGATGGCATGCGCGGCTTCTTTCTGCTCGTCGTTTGCTAATTTGTTGATGTATTCTTCCGTTAGTACATCCCCCACTTTGAGGAAAGGGAACTGGGTTGCAAACTTAGCCGTCACCGTTTTTGGTACGGTTTCGCCATAGCCTTTTGCTTCAATGCGTTCGCGGGCAACCCCATTGCGTACCAACCAGCGACGGGCAGATTCTGCACGGCGTTGAGAAAGGTCCACGTTGTAAGCGTCATTCCCCCGGTTATCCGTGTGGGAGCCCAATTCGATTTTCATGTCCGGGTACTGGGTCATCAGTTCCTGAACTACGGTGAGGTCACTTTCTGCTTCTTTTTTGATCACGTCTTTATCGTAATCATAAAGGATATTTTCCAGCACAATCGGGTTTTCGATGGTGATGGTATCGTATTCCGGCGGCACCGGTTTTGCTTTCAGGAAGAAGCGGTGCTCGAAAGTTTTTGAATCTTTCAGTCCAACCGTATTAATCCGCGTAGAATCGGGGTAGTAGCCTTCTTTGCGGGCAACAATCATGTAAGGTTTTTCTAAACCTAAGCCAAAATCAAGGCGGTTCCCTTTTTCTCCTGCTGTTTTAGACTCGGTAGCCCCGCGCATTTCGTTGGTCATTTCCACCAACTCTACGGTTGCACCGGTGAGGGCTTTTTTGCTTTCGTCAAAAATGCCAACCACCAGGTCTGCATACAAGCGGGCAATGTTGAAGCCATAAATATCATCACAGCAGGTTTTGCCGTGGATGGAGCGGCTGCCCCCCGGACGGTTAGACGTCAGAAAGCCGTTATAGCCTTCCTTATCAATGTAGAAATCGAAATCGTCAACACTGGTGTTGTACGGTTTGCCCATGTTTTTAGGTTCGCTCCAGGTGGAGCCATCCCATACGCTGAAAAACACATCAAGTCCGCCGATGCCCGGGTGGCCCGTTGAGCTGAAATACAGCGTTCCGTCTAAATAGTGCGGCGTAATTTCATCAGCTGGGGTATTGATTTTAGGCCCCAGGTTTACCGGATCGGCATAAACGCCACCACCTTTGTGGGTTGCGTAATAGAGGTCGAAGCCACCTTCGCCGCCTTCCATATTGGAAACAAAAAACAGCACTTCTTTGCCAAACAACTCACCAACAGCGGGGTCTTTAGAGATGAATGTGCCATTTACCCCCTGTACTTCATTGGGCGCGGTCCAGTTGCCATCGCCACCTTCGCTCATGAAAATTTTACCAGTTCCCAGCACGTTCCCGGACAATTCGGCGCGGGTAAAATACATGCGTTTGCCGTCCGGCGAGAAGCTGACATTTACACTGTGGAAGCCAGGGCGGTTGATTTTTACATCCAAAGCAGTAGGCTTTGCCCAACCCTCTTTTTCTTTTCCGGCTTTGTAAATTTTAGCGTGCCAGGTATCTTTATTTTTGTCATCAATGGTGATGGCCTCTTTTGTTTCTTCAAAAATCGTGAGGTAGAGGGAATTGCCGTCAGGGGTAATCGCTGGCGCGTATTCCGAGAAGCCGGTATTGATGTTTTTTCCCAAGCTTTCCACTTTTACGCCTTTTGCATTTTCCGGCATCACCGCAGCCATTTCGCAGCCTGCGATTTCGCTTTGGGCCAATTCTTTCATCTTTTCGTCGGTGGAAGCCTCTATGAAAGTTTTGAACTCCGCGATGGCGAGTTCGTATTTGCCATTCATTTTGAGGATGCGGCCATAATCAAGGCGCTTCAAAACAAACTCATCTTTTTTATCGCGCTGGAAAAGGCGGCTATACCAGCGTTCTGCTTTTTCGTAGTCGCGCAATTGGTAGTGAATGTCGGCAATAATGGGCGTCAAAGCCTTATCCTGACTTTCTTCGTAAGCCGTTTCGTACTGATCCAGAGCATTGTAATAATCCTTCTCAGCTAATTTTTCAGCACCGGCCTGGATTTTCATCTCATAAGAGGACTTTCCGATGGGCTGCGCTGTAGCGGCAAAAAAACTCAAAACGCCGGTGACGGCAGCGAGTATCCGAATGCTTCTCATAGAGGTTCCCGTATTTATTTGGATGGATACTTTATTAAACGAAATCATTGGAAAAAGTTGCTTAACAGATTGTTAAAGATTCGGCATCAGAATCGGGGACACAGGATCCTTGTCTTGATGGTCGGTTTCCTGTAAATCTTGATGATGTACCAGGCTGCCAACTCAAAGCCTCCCTGATAATCGCTCGCGGTGCTCAGTGAAGACACGTTTACATCGTAGCTCAGCGCCACGCGGAGGTCTTTGTAATCGCCCCCAACCAAAACCTGCGCAGCGTCGCCAAAGCGGTAGCCCAAGCCCATGTTGAGTTTAAAATCCTTGTTGATCTGGTTACCTGCCCAACCTTGTAAAGCAAATTCATTGGCGCTTGCCGTAGTTTGGTAAAGGAAAGTAGGCGAAATGCTCCACTTGTCGTTGATGGAACGGTCATAGCGCCCATGTGCCGTGATGCGGGCCGGACGTTTGCCTGTATCATCATCGCCAGCCATGGCGGCACCGAGTGTATAATCCGGTTTCGTCAGGTGACCATAGGATACGCCCAATTCCATCGAGGAGATGTCGTCTAATTTAGCGCGAAGCATCAACCCTGCAGTGAAGTCAAGGTAGCTGGCGTTGCCCTCTGCTTTGTCCAAACTGCCATTAACACCCAATCCGCCCCCGCCGAGGTTGGTAGCAAACTCGTCTTCAAAAACGAACTCGGTTATGGCCTTAGCCCGGCGCTGTACATTGCCTCCCTGTACACCAAGCGTCAGAATGCTGGTGCCTTTTTTGTTCAGAGACAAGTGGTAGGAAGCAGACAGCAAACTGGCGGCTGTTTGCAAGCTCAGCGAACCCGCTTTGTCCGTAAACATGGTAAAACCTACGCCGACCCAGTCTCTTTTGCCAAAACCCCGAATGATCGGTGCGTCAATGTAAAATGATGGCGTAACGAATTGTTTGCCACTGATAACGCTGGCCCATTGGTCGCGATAAATCCCGCCGATGCGCGCCGTACCTGAAAAAGCGCCTGTCAATGCAGGGTTGAGCGTTAGCGGCGACATGTTGTAAAGTGAGTAGTGGATGTCTTGTGCCGATAGTGTTCCCGTAGCATTTACAATGACAATCAGAAGTAAAAGTCTAAACAACTTCATATCGTGTTTTTTACTGTTTGAGGTTGAATAAGCAAGTTTCATAGCCTGCCCCTGCCTTAATCTAGACACAGACGGGTCGCATGAAGGCGAAAGATAGGCTTTTTTGCAAAATTTCATCTCTCCCTCCCAAAATTTAAGACTTCTGCCCGACAATATGGGGCGGTCAAGTGGTTATTGGTTATTGGTCTGTTCCCACATCAGCGTTCAAGTGGTTACTGCTTATCAGGGAACACGATGGAGATTTCGTTACTTCGATCATTCCAGAGTCACCAATAACAAATAACTGATAACCAATAACCAATCCCCTACCGCTTCTTCATCGTTACCCGCCGCGACGAACTGATCGAACTTTCGTCGTGCAGCCGGTTCAGTGCCGAAACCGCGTAAGTATAAGTTGTGCCTGCCTTTACATTGGTGTCGATGTATTGAAACCGTTTCCCCTTTTGGTTTAAGGGAGTCATGGCCAAAATATAGCGCGGATCCTGGTAATCAATACTTCGTCCGCTGCCTTCTGCTCGGTATATTATATAATAGGCAGGGGGCTTAAGCTTGTCGGATTTAGAAGGCTTCCACCGCAGGCGGATGTCTTCTCTGCGGACTTTGGGCCGCAAAAAATTCGGCGACTGGGGCTTGCGCATTTGCAAAAACTCCATGACCGGCGGCAAAGCCGGGGCCGCATAATAGTGCTGCTGCAGCGAATCCCGCAATCGCAGCGGATTGGCCAGCAATGGTTTAGAGCTAAAAAAAGCACTCCCCCGAACGATCGGGTTGCGGCGGTTCATGGCAATCTGACGGGGTATTTCTCCCGATTCCTGCCAGGCCAGTTCTTTGTTTTCGCCAACTTTATAAGCGGCGTGGCCAATGTACAGGTGCTGGTCGCGCACGTAGGTGCTCCACCACCCGAGGAGTTCGGAATAATCCGCCGGTGCAAAGCCAATGTTCCAGTAAATCTGCGGCAAAACATAATCGACCCAGCCATTGCGCACCCACTTCAGGATGTCTGCGTAGAGGTCGTCGTAACACCCGATGCTGGCGCGGGTATTGGAGCCCATCGGATCTTTATCGCGGTTGCGCCAGACCCCAAATGGGCTGATTCCAAATTTAACGTAAGGTTTTAACTCCTTGATTTTCAAATAGACACTTTCTACCAAAGAATCGTTGTTGTTGCGCCGCCAGTCTTCAATGGTTTTAAAATTCTGACCATACAAAATGTATTGAGTACTGTCGGGGAACTCAAACCCGCGTTCTTTATAGGGGTAAAAATAGTCGTCGAAATGGATGCCGTCCACATCGTATTTTTCTACGATTTCGGCCACCACATCCACTATGTGTTGGCGCACTTCGGGCAAACCCGGGTTAAAATACAGGCGTCTTCCATATTGCACCAGCCAGTTGCGGTGGCGGTAAAACTGGTGTTTGGAAGTCGAAAGCGCAAAGGTATCCAAGTCCATGGTGGCCCGGTAGGGATTCACCCAGGCGTGAAATTCCATGCAACGATTGTGGGTCTCTTCAATCAGAAACTCCAGCGGATCGTATTCGGGCTGTGGTGCCAGTCCCTGCTGGCCGGTGAGGTATTTCGACCAGGGTGCCAGGTCAGTTGGATAAAAGGCATCACC
>JABWAJ010000133.1 GCA_013361075.1 Saprospiraceae bacterium
GATTGTAAAGGAGCACGGCTCCCTGCCTTATCCGGAGGGAACAGCCTGTGGTTCGGTGCTGGTGGCCGGCGAACGGGGTGGTGATTTTGCCCGCACCGCCTTTTTAGGACTGGGGTTTGCTTTTGCGTACGCGATGCTGCAAAAAATATTCCACGTCATCGCCGAAGTACCGCGTTTTGCAACCGAACAAGCCAACCGTTTTTTCCCATCAGCCGTAGTTAGCGGAGAAATTACACCGGAATACCTGGGTGTGGGCTACATCATCGGCCCGCGCATTTCCGGTGTTTTGGTTGCGGGTGGCGTTTTGGCCTGGCTGGGTTTGATTCCCTTGATGGCAACGCTGGTGCCCATGGAAGTGACCGCTGCGCAGTTGGTGAAATTGGGATACCTGGGCGGACTTGATGTCGCCGGAGGCCCTGGGGGATGGGATCCGGCAACCCGAACTTTTGGCGATTATGCAGCGGCCATTTACCGGGCTTATATCCGGCAGATTGGCGCCGGGGCTGTAGCCGCCGGAGGTTTTATTACCCTGATTAAAACCATTCCTACCATCATTTCCTCTTTCCGCGACAGCATTGGTTCGCTGAAAGATAAAACAGAAGGCGGCACCGTTGAGCGCACCGACCGGGATTTATCCTTCAAAGTGGTTATTTATGGCAGCCTTGGACTGATCGCCATCATGGCTTTGTTGCCACAGGTGCCCGGCGAAAGCATCTTAAGTAAATTGCTGCTGGGTTTGCTCGTGATCGTTTTTGGTGCATTTTTCGTTACGGTTTCCAGCCGTATTGTGGGGTTGATTGGCTCCAGCAACAACCCGATTTCGGGTATGACCATTGCCACCCTGATGGGCACCTGCCTCATTTTTATTGGCATTGGCTGGACGGGCCAGGTTTTTGAACCGATGGCACTGGTGGTTGGCGGGATGATTTGTATCGCAGCCGCTAACGCAGGCGCAACGTCACAGGATTTGAAAACAGGCTATATCGTGGGCGCAACACCGAAAAATCAGCAGATCGCGCTGTTTATTGGTGCCATTGTGTCTTCCATTGTCATAGGCCTGACTGTGCAGTTATTGGATACTCCAACTGCCGAACAGGCGGCCCAGGGCATCACCCATGCCATCGGTACTGACAAATATCCGGCGCCACAGGGCACCTTGATGGCGACCCTGATCCGGGGCATCTTGTCTTTCAATTTAGACTGGCAATTTGTATTGGTCGGCGTTTTTTTGGCCGTCACGCTTGAATTGTGCGGGGTGAAGTCGCTCTCTTTTGCCGTAGGGGCTTATCTGCCGTTGTCTACGACTCTGCCGATTTTTGCAGGCGGAGCCATCAAAGGGTTGGTAGACTGGAAATTGAAAAAACGCGGCGAAGAGACGGAAGATGCCGAACTGGGCAGGGGCAGCTTGTTTGCGACTGGTTTGGTGGCAGGTGGTGCATTGGCAGGGGTAATCGTGGCTTTGCTTGCGGTGATTCCTTCCGTATCCAGTTTCCTGGGCGGTGTGAACGCAGAACACGCACTCTCCGGAATGCTGGGCGGCGAATTTGGCTACCACGTCCTCGGCGTGCTGTTTTTCGCCTTTATGGGCTGGGTGGTTTATCGCATTGCAATGGGTAAAAAGTAGGTAAAAAGACCAAGGGGCAGGAAGCAAAAATAGGCAGGCTTATTCCGGCAACGGAAGAGCAGGAAAAACAAAGTCCAGGACTGCGTTTTTGTCTATTTGCTTCCTGCCTCTTTATATACCTTTCGCACTATGCTTTGACAGGGGTAAGGGTGCTTACCATTACCTGTTTGCACACAACCACTCCAATACAACCGCTGCTTTTTCCGGGGTATCAGCAGGGTAGGAGAGGGCTGCTGCAAGCGTCTCCCGTTTTAAATCCACAGCAGTTTCCCGCATTTCATATCGGAGCAAGCCTTTGTACAAAAGCCAGTTTAGTGTCCATGCATTGGCGGATAAAGCTTTTTTTACCAAAGTTTCGTGCATCATTTCTGCTTGCTCCTGGGTTGGAATGCCTGCAGCCAGCGGCAAAAAACTGTTGATGGAAATTTCTTCAGTAGTTGATTCCCGGTTCAGATCATAAGGCAGGTAACCGCCTGCGTTTTCGTCCCACAACTTTTCATTCATGCTCCAGATGGCCAGGTCATTCCATTCGATGATTTCCTGCACATCTTCACGCAATAATCCGCCTATTCGAATCAGGTGTTCGTTCGACCAGATCAGCATGGCATTAAAAAAAGGATCTTCCAGGCCATTGAGGGGGGGAGCATGGAGGTAATGGGAAGTCAATCCCACACTACCAGGTCCCTCCGTTGCAATCAACCCGTCTCCGCTAAGGTCGAAGTTGGCATAGATAACACGATGCAAGCCAATAATTTCCGAATAAAGAGGTCTGATTTCCTGCAAAAAAGCCGGTTTGTTTTTTGAGGTCTGGTGCAAATGACCCAGTATCCATCCGTAAACAGGTGAAAATTCAGATACGTGTGAGGCTGCAGCTGGTTGTGAATAGTTGCCTTGTCTCTGAATTGCAGTTTTCAGCCAATGCAGTGCAAGGCGTTCATCTAACCTGGAAAACGCAAGCGCAAGCCACGCCGCCTGCCCGGAGGCGATGGGGGCTGTTGCCTCAACGAATTCGTATTGTTTCAAACAATCCAGCGCAGCTTGTTGCAGCAATTTTTTATTCAAAACCTGGCTTCTTTTACCGTAACAGGGGAGTTAAAAAGTGGGAGGGAATCGCAAAGATAGACAACCTTGTCAAGGCCGGGGCATCAATTTTTTGCAGATTGAAAAAAAAAATCGTTGGCACCGTTACTTTTTTAAAGAGACCCCGTCTATTAGTATGTCGCGAAAGTTATGGAATAGTGAAAGTGGAAGATTTCGCGAACAATAGTAGTGATCAGAAGGTTTTCATGATTTAATATGGGTTTTAGGTGTTTTTCCGGGGGGCGTTTTTGCCCCCTTTTTTATTGCTATTAGTCGTCCTGCAACTTTAAATCCTAAGATCACTTTTAATATTAAGGGCCAGGGGGGGATCAGCTCTTTAAGTTCGTAAGCAAGGAATAAGAAGGCCCCAAAATCGGTTGTTTACGCGAGTAAACTGCCGATTTTGGGGCCAGGCATCATGCAACTATCGGACTATAAAGACTGACACTATATATTCTTCGGCGCACTCACCTCCACCCACATTCCCGATGTCCTGGCATTGATGCTGTTGTCGTACATCGCCTCACACGACACTGAAGGCAGGTAAAACTTACCCTGATACGCCGCATTCAGTTGCACCCGGTAAACGTGTTCATCGCCCTGGTTCAGGTCAAAGAAGGTATTTACCCGGTCGTCCCGATAATCGCGGTATTCCATGGGGCTTTCCGCTGCCAGCGTTTGCACTGCATCCAAACGGGAGTTGATGATTTCCCACCCAGAAGGGAATACCTGCGCGAGTGCAAGTTCCTGATAAGGGAATGGCCTGGCATTTGGATGCTTCACCCGCACTTCCGCCATAAAATCTACCCCTTGAGAGAGGTTGGCCGGAGTGATGGTTTTGCCTTTCATGTCCTTGTAAGTCACTGAAATAACCAGATCGTTGGACCGGGCTTCTTCCTGGCCCGCAGCAGGTTGGCCACGGAGGATGAGCCGGGCAAAAAGCACACCCTTTCCGGTGTTTTTAACCATGACTTTTTTACCGTTGCCATTGTTAAACGGCACTTCAATTTGCTGCATCGGCGAATTTGCACCGGCATTTACCACCTGGCCTCCGTTAAGCTGATAAGTGAATTGCAGTTTATCAGAAACGCCTTCCGTTCCGACGAATTTGCCAACAGCCAGCAGCGCATAGGAGGTTTCCTGGGTACTGAACCAACTCTGTCTGCTCAATTCATCAGAAATGTATTTGACTACTTCAGCAGCAGCCGTTTTACTGCCAAGCAAAACCATCGTTTCCAGAATCATGGCCCGGTCGCGCAGGGGAGAACCATACGAATAAGCCAACTCCCGGTAGTTTTTAACCTGAGTACCGATATTTTGCGTTAACTCCTGGGCTACCTCTTTTTTTCCGGCAACGGCATAGGCAGCAGCCAATCGCCATTTGGTTTGCAGGTTAAGCGATTTCAATTCGCGCAGGCGGTTCATGGCACCCATTTCCGATTTTTGCGCAAGGGCCAGTGTATAGAGGCGATAAGCCTGGTCGAGTTCGAACGATTCATCGCCGAAATAGCCGAATTCCTTCCATTTCGGATCCCAGGCCCGTGCTGTTTTTTTCTGATAATTCAGCCATTTGTCGAGCATGGATGCCGGAACAGCATAGCCCAGGGCTTTGGCTTCCAGCAGGAAGTGGCCGGCGTAGGTGCTTGACCACGCATTAGGAGTTGTCTGGCCCGGCCAATAAGCAAAGCCACCTTCGCTGGTCTGGAATTGCTTCAGCCGCTCGATGGTCGCTTTGATGTTGATCGGAACCTGCTTTTTCATGTCTTCATTCAGGTCCATCAGTTTATTGACGTAGAGCTGCGGGAAGCCTCCCGATAAGGTTTGTTCCAGGCACCCGTAAGGATACTGAATCAAATACTCAAGCCGTTCGCCAAGGTTGATCGGAGGGATGGTGGACAATTCCAGTACCCCCTCGTTGGTTCCCGGCATGCCCGGTGCTTCGAAACTATGGTTCCACGATTCGCCGTTGGCCAGAATTTTACTGTAAACATTCGTTGCTACGGGGTTCGGGTTGCGCACCTGGATTTCAATTTCGTGGGTTGCTTTTTCACCGGCCCCTTCTGCCGTGACCAGGAATTTGGCTACGCCCGTGCGTTGTGCCATCTCTACGTCAAAATTGAGCAACTTGTCGCCCACTTTGGAGAAGTTTACCGTTTGGGAAGCATTGCCCACAATTTTTGCCAACCCGTTCATTTCTTTCACGGTCACCGTTGCCTGTTTCACTTTGGCCTCCATGGCAAAAATGTTTGCCGGCAATTTGACCTGTTCGCCTGGCCCCAATACGCGGGGCAGGGTAGCCAGAACCATGAGCGGCTTGCGCACGGGAGTGGTTTTTTCAGTACTGCCGTAGGCACCTTTGCTGGAAGCAACCACCATCGTACGCACCGAGCCGACATAATTCGGGATGGTAATTTTATGGACGGCTTTTTTCCCTTTTTCCAATTGGAACGGCCCCAGGTGCATCACCACCGGTTTGAAGCGGTTGGCCCGGTCATCTTTGCCGGAACGCACCAGTTCCCCGTCGCCACCGATGCCAAGGATGCGCTCCAACTCGCCACCGTAAGCTCCCAGCACATAATCGTACAAATCCCAGGTTTTCACACCCAATGCTTCCCGTGCATAAAATGCATCCCAGGGATTGGGGGTTTTAAATCGCGTCAGCCCAAGCAACCCTTCGTCCACAATGGCTACGGTGTAGGCCATAGCCCGTCCTTTACTTTCAGAAACTTCCACAGTGATGGTCTCTTCCGGCCGCAGGACATCCGGCATGACCACCTTGGGTGCCAGGCGGGAGTCGGGGTCTTCCACGCCGATGGGAATGACGCCGTAAAGTCGGATGGGAAGGTCATTTTTTACCTGTGCATGGGGTTGTACCAAGGTGACGTGGGCGTACACCGTTGGCGCCATTTCGGCTGTTGTTTTGAACGTGAATTTATTTTCACCGGACTTTGATTCTACCCAGAACGATTGCAATACTTTGGTGCCATTTTCCAACGTAACCAAAGCGCGGCCAATTTCTCCCGTAGGGATGGTGAGACTTACCGTTTCACCGACATTGTATTTTTCCTTGTCGGAAGTAAAGGCCAGCATGGCGGCAGCATCGCGGGCAGATTCGTCATTTTCATACCAGGGATAGCCTGCATAGAAAAAATCGCCGGAGCAATGGCCGCTTTCTGTGTCGCATACACGCACAAGATAGCGCCCCCATTCCTGAACATTCACGGTCCATTCGGCTTCTCCTTTTCCGTTGGTCGTCAGGTCCGTTTTTTGCAGCGCATTAAAATGGGTGCCGGTATTGTAGCGCGAAACATTGTCATCGCCTTCATCCCACCACCAGCGCCATTCGACGCGGTACAGACCCACGCTCAATTTTTGGCCACTTTGGGGGCTGCCGTTGTTTTTTAATGCCGCGAACCGCAGTTTTCCGTCTTTTTTTACATCTAAGCGCTTTTCGCCGTATTTGTTTTTGGGCAACTCAACGCCTGCATACACCTTAAACGGATGGTAGGGCATGGAAAACTGATCGGTACTGAAGTCGCCACCCCTTTCGTACACGCGGGTTTTAAAACTTGCAGTGAGTTTGCCGGGCAGCATAGCGTCTTCAGAAAGCGTCGCACTGAAACGTGCCTGACCATTGTCGTTCAACTCCTGGTCGAGAATGGTACGTGGTTCGGTTTCTATGGTGCGGGAAGGATCGTCGAATTCGAAGTTGTCGTATTTTGGGAAAGTGGTATTGGCCGATCGCAACTGCACTTCAACCTGCGCCCGCAAACCGGCAGCCGGTGCTCCGTGCAACCACGAAGAATTCAATTGTACCTGCTGGGGTTCTTCTGCCCTGCTGAGTTCTTTTTTGCCAAAATCGAGTTCAATTTTCAGGCGGTTTGGCTTCACCGTTTCGATGCGTACTGCTTGCTCAAAGGTAGCGCCGCCTGCTTTCACTTTGGCTTGCCAGCTGCCCGTCGGAGCATCCGGATGGGTAATGAAATGCAGGGGATACACATTGCTCACATTGCGCGAAACGGTGCGCTTTTCCTGAAGCTGCCCTCTTGCGTCGAATAATTCAAACTGGATCGGATAATTGGGGGGCAATTTGTCTAAGCGGTCTTCCAGAACAAAATTGAGGTAAACGGAGTCGCCGGGTCGCCACACGCCCCGTTCCCCGTACAGGTAGCCTTTTAATCCTTTTTGTGATTGGGTGCCGGATACATCAAAACGGCTCAGCGACAACGAGTTGCCGTCTTCTAATTTCAAATAACCCTTTTGATCGCCCTGTTTGGCAATGACCACGAACGGTTTCCGGCTGAGGTTTACGGTTGCCATACCCTGGCCATCTGTTTTTGCGCTTTGCAGCAATTGTTGCTGGAAATCGTAAAATTCAAGTTCCGCACCCGAAACAGGCGCCGCGCTGCGGATGTCGGCAACAGCTACAAAGTAGGAATTGTCATTGCCACCTTTGGCAATCAGGCCGAGGTTGGATGCGATGACATTCCGGCGCAGGAAGCGTTCAGAATTGTAATAAGCAGGAAAACAGGGGTCTTCACGCTGCGACCAGTTGTAGTCTTCGTAGTAGCCATCAATGCCGTACCAGCTTTCCATGAAGCTTTCTGCCTCACTGTCTCCCCCCTGCATGAAGGTTGCCGATTCCATATCGTCTGCATTGGCAGCAACCGCCTTTTTATCTCCGCAATAATAGGTGGAATAGGCAGGCCGGAAACCGATCCGCACCTGATAAAATGCATTAGGATCTTTCTGAATCATCTCGCCAAGGTCGAGGGCATAGCGGGTCCAGTCAGATACCCGGGCATTGGGGTTGAGTTTTTGCAGGGAAACTTTTTTGCGCATGATGACGCGCCCAACCCGGTAGAGGTCGTAATAACCGTCGAGGTCGTTGGTTTGCAAAAACTGCAGGATATTGTTGTTGAATATTTTGAAAACTTCAATTTCAATGGCATTCAACCCAATGGCTTCGAATGGAAAAATCAGCCCGTCGGAATTTGGCAGCACCACACCGCGGCCCACGAGCCGGACTTCCGGTTTGGCATCTTCGAAGGTTACTGTCCACTCACTTGCGTTTTTCATGGCCTTTTCGGCAATGTTTTTTAGGCCGGGGCTGACGTTTATTTTGTACGTACCTGCCAGGCGTTCCGAAGGATAGAGGCGCAATTGCTGACCGGAAATGAGCAGTCGGGCCGCCGTATTCCCATCCCCTATGCGCACGAGGCCTTCTGCGTTTTGGGATTCCAGCAGGGGATCGGAAAAATGCAGCAGGATGTATTGTTCGTCGCCCTGAACCGTACGCGCTTCCATGATTTTGAAATCATTGAGCGCAGGAACTTCCAGGGTGCGTTCTCCTTTGAGTTTTACCCCCAGTGGTTTACCGGTCCAATTCAGGGTTACGCTCGAAGCGGATTCCCCGCGGGCGATGTTTTTGATGAAAAAAGTGTGGGTAGTTTGTTCGGCATCGTGTTCCCACTGAACGGTGAGGTCACTGCCGGATTGAGTCGCCGTAATGATTTTTTCAACCGCTGCGGCATCGGCAGCATCGGCTGTGTAAACAATTCCTTTGAGCTCTTGTTTAGAGAGTTCTCTGGGGTTAGGGGCAAACAAACCATCTACACTCAATTCGAAGTACTGATCCCGGGTTCGAAAATCAAACTCAAAACTGCGCATGCCTTTGGGGACATTCACGACGATTTTGTCGAGGTTGACTTTGGCAACGTAGGCCTGGCCGGACTCCAGCGTTTCTGCGGGGTCGAAACGCAGGGTACGCGTGTCTTCCCAGACAGCGTTTCCTTTAACGGAGGGAGAAATGTTGATGAGCCCGTTAGGCGCAGCTTCGCCGATTTCGTTTTCATCTACCACTGCGTTTACAAAACGCACACGGATAGGTGTTCCTTTAGAAATGACCCCGGAAGTGAATGCATAGACGTATTCGCCAATGCCTTCAGGTAACTTTTCTGCTTTAGGTTCGCGCTTGCAGGAGGAAAATGGGATGATGCCGAAAAAGGCAACCGCAAGCAGGTAAAGTGCGGTTTTTTGGCTGAAGTTTCGATTCATGCTACAGTTTTTTGAATGCTGATACAAATAGATGACTTTAGTTCTTGAACAGGAAGAGCGAGGAAAAGATAGTGCTATTTTGTGCTTAAATAATGAACTTCGCCCTAAAATATTTTACGAGTGGTGAACAAAAAATGTTTCAAAACGATTTTACTTGCATAGTTTTGATAAACAGGTTTTTAAATAATTATTTTTTTGTATTCAAACATTGACCAGGCTTTAAATCCATGCGAAAATTTATTCCGATGTTTCCCCTGCAGATGGTGGTTTTCCCGGGAGAGGACCTCAACCTGCACATCTTTGAGCCGCGCTACCGCCAGTTGATCGGCGATTGTGAAACGGAGGGCATTTCTTTTGGCATACCGGCGTTCATCAATGGCAAAGTTTCGGAAATCGGGACGGAGATCAGCTTAATAAGCATTGAAAAACGGTATCCCGGCGGGGAGATGGACATCCGCACCCGTGCTGCAGGCGTTTTCCGGATTCATCGTTTCTACAGACAAACGCCGGAGAAGCTGTATCCCGGAGCAGAAACAGACCCGCTTGACCTTGATCTGGATGAAGACGAATCGGTGAATGAACAAATTCTGGACCTGACCCGTGACCTTTTTCAGGTTCTTGGCATCCGCAAAAACCTGCCGGAAACAGCTGAAAATTTCCTTACCTACCAAATTGCCCATCACGTCGGCTTTTCGATTGAGCAGGAGTACGAATTGTTATTGTTGCGAAATGCCATCGAACGCCAGGAACTTATGCTGCTTCATTTAGAGCGCGTGATTCCTATGGCAAGAGAAATGGAAAACCTTCGGAAGCGGGCTCAGATGAACGGGCATTTCAAAAACGTCATCCCACCGGATTTGAAAAACCTTTGAGGGTCGAATGGGAATTGGCAAAAGGCAAATTGGCAAGGGGCTAATTGTGTTTGCTAATTTGCCCCTTGCCTTACTTATCGTCGAGTCTATTTCGAAAAATGGCTGAAGTGGATCATCATGCCCTGGTCGTAAAATTTTTGATCGGCCTTGCCTTTTTTCGCCCATGCCTGGTTGAAATCGGCCATCCACATGTCCAATTTACTTTCGTTCAGGGTTTCCCTGTTTTTGTGCGTAACAGCATCTGTGATGTAGCTGTGCAGTAAGGCAGGGAACTGTTTTTTAAACAAATCCGGGTGCGCAAAAACATCTGCACCAATGATTTGGTTGCCATTTACGGCAACGACACCAACCACGTTTTCTAACTCGTCGAACTTGCCGTCGAAATAGCGCAGGTACTGGGCGCGGGCTTCAACGAAAGCTTCGGAATCTTCAAGTCCGGTATACGCAGAGGTACCATTGGTTGCATCATTGGCAGATGTAATGGAGCCGACTTTTGCCCATACCTCATGTTGGTTCTTTGTCTCTTTTACCGTGCGGCGGAGTTCGCCGGAAGCTACATTGTAATAGCCTTTAAACGCATACACTTTTTTAGCAGCAGCGTCACCGGAGTCTTCTTCGCGGTATTGCCAACGGCCTTGTTCCACACAAAAAACCGGTGCATCGGTGATGGCTACAGGAGGTACCACCATGTCTTCAGCAATAATCCGGTCCTGGTTGCCGCCCTTTACGACATCGCCCGACATCAGGAATACCGGGTGATTGGTGCGGTTTTCAACCGTTAGTACGTTCACTGCTCCATGGTCATCGAAACGGCCAAAGGGTTTCTTTTCAACGATTCGGAATTTAGGCATGGCCATTGCATCTTTTAATCCGATGTAGTTGGCCGCGGCAGCGTGCTCCGCTACAAAAGAAGCATCGGCGACAAGCGGTAAGAGCCGCAGGTTTTCATGACGCCATTCAGGGTTATCGGAGCGATCTAATTGAACGCCACCCGTTTGAGGGACAGATTTGCTGGTATCCGCAGGTTCCGTATTACAGGCACCAAGGGCCAGCAGAGCTAACAGAAGGATGTTCTTGAACTTCATGTTGTCTGGTTTTATGTATGTGCAAATATAGGGGGGATTATAGAGGAAAAGCAAATTATGGATAGATTCCTGCGGCAATTAACTCTGTTCGCTCCGGAATTGGCTCAATTGCCTTGAACTCAGGAAGCCGAATGGTTCCTTCTCCGATGATCGTTTTATAAGGAATAGCACCACCTTTTAACGCAAAATGATCAGCCCATTTGGACAATAACTCCTCTAAATGCTCCTGTGCTTTTGAGGATGTATGAAAAGCAAGAACGCTTTCATGGGCATTCAGGGGAGTAACTCTGCCAACTCGTCAAAAATGTAATGTGGTGCTGCGGCCATTATTGAATATTGCGATTCTATTACCTCTAATACCGGAGATCGCTGGCTGTGCATATTTTATCAGTACAATTGCTTAATGCTCTGCTGGAATTTAGCCAGAGGATCATTGCTCCTGGTTTATTTCTACTTTTTGAGCCCAAAATGTCTTTCCCGAAGGGAA
>JABWAJ010000134.1 GCA_013361075.1 Saprospiraceae bacterium
CCCTCGCGCCCCAGCTCGTGCAGGCGGTCGCGGGAACCTTTCGGCAGGGCAGCATGCCGGTCGAAAGCAGGCAATTCCGGTTTGAGGAAAGCGCGGCCCGGGTCCCGGTGTTTCACATCCGGGTTCCCGTTCACGATCACATCGGCTAAGTACCGCAACATTTTGGTACCCCGGTCCTGCCAGTCGGGTGCCCGCAGCAATTCCGGATGGTCTTTGATAAAATTGACCGTCGCTTCACCATTTTGGAAGGTTTCATTTTCCAGCAGGTTAAGCAAAAAACCAATATTGGTATTTACTCCACGGATCCTGAATTCGCGCAACGCCCGGTGCAGGCGCTGGCTGGCACCTTTGAGTGTGCGGCCCCATGCGGTAACTTTGACCAATAGTGAGTCGAAATAAGGCGATATTTTTGCCCCCGGGAAAGCGCTGCCCGCATCGAGGCGAATGCCGAATCCGGAAGCGGACCGGTAGGCTACGAGGGTACCATAATCCGGTTTAAAGTCGTTTTGGGGTGCTTCGGTTGTCACGCGGCACTGGATGGCGTACCCACTGATTTGTACATCTTCCTGGCCGCGGATGAAAATGATCGGATGATCGAAAGGATAACCTTCCGTCACCAGAATCTGGGTGCGCACCAGGTCAATGCCGGTAATTTCTTCTGTGATGGTGTGTTCTACCTGAATCCGCGGATTCACCTCAATGAAGTAGATGTTTTCTGATTTATCTACCAGAAACTCGACTGTTCCTGCACAGGAATAATTGACAGCGCGCGCCAGACGCAGGGCGTAGTCGTATAGTTTGGCTTTTGTGGCGGCAGAAATGGTGACACAGGGCGCAATTTCCACCACTTTCTGAAAGCGGCGCTGCACGGAGCAATCGCGCTCAAACAAGTGAATGATGTTGCCGTGTTTGTCGCCCAGAATCTGCACTTCAATGTGCTTGGGATCTTCGATGAATTTTTCCAGAAAAACGGTGTCGTCGCCAAAAGCAGTACGCGCTTCGCCCTTGGCTTCGTTGAATTCCCGGGCAAGGTCTTCGTCACTGCGTACCACGCGCATCCCACGCCCGCCACCGCCGGCTGCAGCTTTGATGATCAGCGGGTAGCCAATGCGGCGGGCTTCCTTCAGGGCAGTTTCCTCATCAACAAGAGGTACTTCGCTGCCTTCTATCAGTGGAGCGCCCACCTTTTTGGCCAAAATTTTAGCAGCCACTTTGTCGCCCAACTGTTCCATCACTTCAGGCTCCGGGCCTACAAAAGCAATGCCTTCCTCCCGGCAGCGGCGCGCAAAAGCAACATTTTCGCTTAAAAATCCATAACCCGGATGGATGGCATCAACACCGTTGTCTTTGGCCACTCTCAGAATGGCTTCTATGTCCAGATACGGTTTCAGCGGATCGTTATCGGTGCCAATCTGGTAGGCTTCATCTGCCTTGTAGCGATGCAAACTATAGCGGTCTTCATAGGTAAAGATAGCAACGGTGCGCAGTTCTAATTCGGAGGCTGCACGCAATACCCGAATGGCAATTTCGCCCCGATTGGCGACTAATAATTTTTGGAAACGCGTGACCGATTGCGTCATGGTGTTCGAACTTTAGCCCCCGGGCATGAAACCGCATTGCCAGCAGCAACGGGTGTCCAGGGTTCGGTTACGGTTCGACTTGGTTAGGATTGGGCGGTAAGATAGGGAGATTTTGGGAATCGGATGTTTTTTAGTGCATCCAGCTGATATGCGGCAATAACCACTTAGTAGTAAACTTGCATGATGTGAAACAAAGATTAGTACTTTTAGGTTATCCTTGAGTAAACTTTAAGCCTTTAGGGGTATGAAACCAACTACTATTTTTATTACATACAATCCCCAAGTTAGTCCTTAACAAACGCTTGCGGTAAGGCTGCATACAATCGGAGCAGTCAATGGGTTTAGAATGTATTTACCAGACCGCTATAATTCAGATACCATTTTAGATGCAGATACAAAAGTCAGGATAGACCAATCCGATTATGTCATTTTGTTTGCTCTCACTCCAAATCTAAGTACAATTGTCAAAGCTGAGATTGAGTATGCCTTTGATCGATTAAGAGACAAGTCAAAGATAATTGTAATTTATGGCGTTCAAAAGCACCTAAAAGGTTCAATGACAGACCATTTTACCGAAATCTATTACAATCCTTTAAAAGATACTCCTGATGTGGTGATTGAAGAAGTGTTCAAAAAAGTATTTGAGCATCAACAAAAAGAAATCCAAACGAAAATACAAAGCGCCGAAAATCAAAAACTAAAAACCAAAATAAAACAATTAGAGCAAGAAAAAAAAGAGCAAAATGCGCTGCTTGCTCTTCTCGGCATTGGGTTAGGCCTTGCAATTTTGGCAAGCTTCTCCAAAGAATAATGAGAAGGGCTATATTCGACAATACAGTTTTCAATATTGCAGCACGAATTCAATTGCTAAAATAAAAATCGATTAATAGTTCCTCAACATACGCGCTTTCAATCCATTGCATTATTTCGGTGTTTTTTTTGAAAATACCACCACGACGCTCCTCCGGCTACGATCACCAGCATAGAACCATACAAACAAAGGTTGGTAAAAAACTGCACCCAACTGAGTTCCGAGCTGCCGAAATTCCGCCACAAAAGCACCGAAATACTTCCCAGATAGCCAATGGAATCCGCCACATAAATCAAAAAACCAACGTTGGCCGTTTCCCGGAAAGCGGCCAGCAAGCGATCGAAAATGACACCATTGAACAAGATGTAGGGCAAAAAAACGCAGACCCCTGAGGCAATCATCCAGGCGATTGGCGACAGCATTTCAGCCCGGAACAACAAGGTGGTCAGAATCATCACCAGCGCGCCGCCAACCACAATGGCGTGGTTGATCCACAAAGCCCGGGCGCTGTTTTTGATCAAGGCAAGCGCTGCAACTAAGGCAAGAACGAGCAGCGTCACCGGAATTTCAGTTGTGGTGAGAATGGCCGGCTTAGCGCCAAAACCCAGTTCGGCCCAGATTTCGACTGTAAAATTATCCCGAACATCGCGCAGGATGGTCAGTACCAGATAAATGACAATCAGCAGGATCAATCCTGCTGCGTATTTATTAAACAGCGTCCGTCTTGATGCCTGGTTCATGACTTCGCGGCTACTGCGCTGCGCTACGTCCTGTGCGGATGGCGGCGGCAGGTGTTCCAGCAGCCATAACCCCAATAAAAGGAGTGGCAAAAACAACATCGCTACGGCAAAAGGCATCCAAAATTCCGACAAGCCCCAATCCAGCATGATCCATTGGCCGGTCGTTTTGATGAAACCGGCAGAGATGATGAAGTTGACGCATAAAAAGGCAGCCAATACCTCCGTCACACGCCGGCCTTCCACATAAGCAAAGATCAGCCCCCACCCCATTCCCAACGGCAGTCCGTTGAAAAACAAGCAAAATGGTCCCCAAGCCGGGGGCAATAGCGCAAATCCAAGCAGAGAAACGACTGCAATCGCAACCATCCCCACCACGGCAAGTGCCCGCCGGGCAGGGCCAAGTGAAGAGATGGCCCGAATACCAATGAATTTGGATAGTGCATATCCGGCAACCTGCGAAACGATCAACGCAATTTTGTATTGAATTCCCCACAACTCCATGTCAGAAAAACTGGCCGCTGTCACCGCTTTGCGCAAAGCAAAAATGCAGCCATAGGTCACAAAGGCAACGAGGCCGGCTATGAGGGCAAACATAGCCGGAGAGGTATTGGCAAGGCGTTGTTTTAGCGCGGGAGAATGGAGCATGGTCTGGATAATTTATTTAGTGCGCTAAAACTACAATTTTTGATGTGCGCCTTAAAGTTATGACCAACTTTAACCCTTATTTTGACGAATAGAAACTAAGATCATCTATTTTGGGTTATCTTTGGGGGATGCCAAACAATTTGTTGCACACCAATCTAACATGGATTAACCAAGAAAAGTAGGGTAAATGACTATACAAGAGCTACATACACTAGTTGCCCGCTTGCTGTCAGCACAAAAAGAGAATGAATTCATCGAATTCAAGGAAAGCAATTTTAACAAAGAGATGATTGGCGAGCGTATTTCCGCGCTTGCCAATGGCGCATCTCTACTAAGCCAACCATATGGCTACCTGCTCTTCGGAATTGAGGATGTTTCAAGACAAGTGGTCGGCACTTCTTTTAAGCCATCTAATGAAAAAGTTGGCAATGAAGAACTTGAGCATTGGCTTACTCAACGCCTTTCTCCAAAAGTTGATTATCGGATCTATGAGTTTGATTATCAAGGCAAACCATTAGTTCTTTTTCATATTCCCGCAGCATACGATCAACCAATTTCCTTTCAACATACTCCTTTCATCAGGGTAGGCAGCCTAACAAGAAAACTAAAAGATTTTCCTGAAAAGGAACGTAAACTTTGGCAACGTCCGGCTGCTGAATTTGAAAAGGAAGTAGCACTATCCAGGGTTTCTGCAGCTGATGTAGTTGCATTATTAGATACGCAATCTGTGTTTGATTTACTGCTTAAAATACCTTATCCAACAACCCGAGCTGGAGTTATTGAAAAACTTGCAGCCGAAAAGCTAATTATTCGATCAAACGGACATTATGACATTACCAATTTAGGGGCATTACTATTTGCAAAAAAAATGAACAGCTTTGATACCATATCCAGAAAGGCTGTCCGGGTAGTGCAATATGAAGGTATAAATAAATTAAAAACCCTCAAAGACCAGACAGGCAGCAAAGGCTATGCTAACGGCTTTGAAGGATTGATGCAGTATATTTCCGGTTTGTTGCCTTCAAATGAAGTAATCGGAATGGCATTGCGCAAGGAGATACAAATGTATCCGCCACTTGCAGTCAGGGAATTAGTTGTCAATGCTCTTATACATCAAGATTTTAGAGAACGTGGAACCGGGGTTCTTGTAGAGATATATAGTGATCGCATCGAAATTAATAATCCTGGTAATCCGATGATTAATCCTGATCGCTTCATTGATGAATTTCAATCACGCAATGAAACACTTGCAGCGATTATGCGTCGAATAGGACTATGTGAGGAAGTAGGTAGTGGCATTGACAAGGTAATCCTGAACGCCGAAGTATGGCAATTGCCCGCTCCTGATTTTCAAGTCAAAGAAACCCATACAAAAGCTATTCTTTACGCGCATAGAAGCCTCCGTGACATGAACAAGGCAGATAAAGTACGTGCCTGCTATCAACATTGCGCATTGCAATATGTTACCAAAAGCCGAATGACAAACCAATCTCTACGGAAACGATTTGATATTGATGAACAAAATTATTCCATAGCATCCCGAATCATCCGGGATACTATGAAAGAAAATTTGATCAAATTAGAAGACCCGGATAACAAATCTAAAAAACTGATGAGCTATATTCCCTTTTGGGCATAACTGTCCGATCATGTCGTGACTATTTCATTTTATGTGATGGCTATGTGGCAAACCATCTGAAATAAAACCAACCAAACTTGTACCCATTTGAAAATCAGTCGCTTTTTTATGTGATGGCTATGTAATTTCCAAACCTTTTCTCTAGCAAAAACCCATTGTAGTGAACTCCACCTGTGTGCATTCCGTAGTAATTGAAAGTGCTTGAACGGAAGGAGTAAAAAAAGGAGGCTGCCTTTTATGACAGCCTCCTCAGAAGAATTATGGGGTATCACTAAGATAAAGTACTACTCCAGAATTAGTTTGCGAACAGCCGTTCCGCCTTCAGTGGCAAGGTGTACGGTGTAAGCGCCTTTCGGCAAATGGGTCAAATCCAATTGGCGGGTCACCGCTGAAGACTGAATTTCAAATTCCTGCAGCAAAATCGACTGGCCAAGCACGTCGTACAATTCCAGGCGGTATTCGCCGTTTTGGAAATCCTCAAAACTCAATTTCACCAATCCTGAAGACGGATTCGGGAACAACGTCAATTGGCCTTCCAGAGAAGCTTCTCCTGTACCCGTAATAACGGTTACAACGATTTCATCCGTCGTTTCGCAGCCATTTACATCTGTTGTCGTTACGCTGTAAGTTCCGGTTGCAGCCGCATTCAGGGTTTGACCGGTTGAACCATCGCTCCACAGGTAAGCTACGAATCCCGAACCGGCATCGAGTGTGGCAATTTCAGGTTCTGTGACCGTCACATCTTCGCCCAGATTCACTTGAACCGGCGTAAATTCAAAAGCTGAAATGGTCAGCACGGAATCACAACCAAAAGCATTGGTCAAGACGAATTGTACCGTATCTCCAGCCATCAGGATGGTGCCGTTATAATCCACGACTTCTCCGGGACATACCCCAAAGCTTTGTTCAGATGCAGAAGTCGGATTAAAGACTACAGTTACCGCATCGCCCGATTTACAGCCGACTGCGTTGGTAACCGTCACCGCATAAGTTCCTGTGCTGGTCACTTCAAGCATTTGGTCGGTGGAGTTGTCGCTCCACTGGTAGGCGTCGAAATCTGCCCCGGCATCCAGTATCACAGTTTCTCCGGCGCAGTCTTCAACCGAAGTTTGTGCAAATTCGTAGCTACAATAGGGCGATTGGTAATCCAATCTGTTTCTCAGGCCAAAAATATACAAACGAGTCGTTTTCCCGGTGTACACAATTGTGCCGTCACCAGCCGGACTGTTGATGCCAAAATCATTGTCATTAACAACGGCAATGGTACTGTCATTGAGAATCGTCAAACCTTCCGGCTTGTCGTGCGTCAGGTCCCACCCTGCTTCGAGCAAGTCCAGCACCAATTCTTTTTCAACGACATTTACGCCAAAAGCAGCGAGGTTGGCAGCCGTTCCGACTTGTTCCATTGTTTGCCCATTGTAATCTTCCGTGCCGAGCGGCGTGGCGTTAGCAATATTAATTTTGTAGATGTTTTTCACATTCCAGCCATTGCGCTCTGCATGTTCGATCAACAAAAACTCATCGTTGTTCACTGCTACCAGGTCGCCGATTTTCCAGTCGTTGGTGCGAATTTGCCCGGTTTTTGGGTTAATTTCGTAAGCAAACTGGCGTACAGCATCCGTTTCCGGGTCAATTTCTACCATGCGCAGCAGGCGGCCGGTATTTCCGGCAGCTGTATTTGGATTATCTGCCGGACTTTGCAGGAAGGCGTAAATTTTGCCGTTTGGCGTATAAGCCACCCCTTCAAACCCGCGATTGGCACGTCGGGTGCCAACAACTGCCGGTAAAGCAGCATCTTCGGGCTGGGTTGGGAAAGGCGTATAGCGTTTGATGACTTCGAGTGTCGTTTTGTTTACTTTCCAGACTGAAGCCCCGTATTCATCGCACAACCAAAGGTTTCCCTGATTGTCTTCCACAATGCCTTCGCTATCAATGCCCCATATATCAGGTGTTAGTACTACGGGCGTTGTATCCGCCCAGGCAATCTCACCTGTTGCACCTGCGCCTGCTGGCAATGGCAAGCCGCTTACAAGTGCCCCGCCGGGGCGGTTGAGCGGTTCTATGCTCTGGATGTTCCACTCACCGTTTTCAGCCTTAAAGCGAGTTACCTTAGGCGCATAATCCGGCGCAGGAAACAGCAATGTTGTACCCGTTGCATTTGGATGCAAACCGGCAGCAGCATTCGGGCCGCGGTCGCCAATGGCATAAAACTCTTTATCGGTACCCGGAATATAATGCAAGCCGGAAATACCGCCTTCAAAAATGGTTGCATTCTGAAAATCAACAATCGGAGTTGTGGCAGTGTAATCAAACGTTTCGAGGGCAACTTCGCCATTGTTGGTACGGTCGAGTTCGACCTGAAAAACGCTGAGTGTACCACTGATTTCGTTCGATAAAACGAGCAGATTCCGGCCATTGGGGCTTTCCTCTTTGGGAATAAAGATCATGCCTTCAGGCCCAAGGTCGCCAAGGTTCCGGGTATTGATGTACTGAATAAATTCAGGCTGGGTCGGGTCTGTTACTTCATACAAGACAACACCTCCAATGCGTTCCAGTCCGATGAATGCAAACAGACGCCCCTCTATATTGGCAATCAGTACTGCTTCCGGCTCCGGGCCCTTGTCATCACTGCGGTTTTTGAAAGATGCCGAAGTGCCATTGCTGGCGTTAAAAATACCTCCCCAAACCGGATCGTTGGCCGTGATGCGTTCGAGGTCGCTGCCGCTGTCCCAAACCGGTTCGCCGGTACTGGTATTCCAGATGGTCACAGACCTTCCGCCAAACGCGCAGATTTCGTCCAGATCGCCATCACCGTCCGTATCGCCTGTTGCACTTGAAACATTGAGCCGGCCCAGTAATTCATCTTTTTGGAGGAAACGTGCATCCGGGAAAGCGAGGGAATCCAGGTCAAGGTCTTTCAATCGGATAGACTCAACAAGTGGGTCGTACTCCCGTGCATCCCCTTCATTGGCAGTAATGGCATAAGTAGTCCCATTGGCTTCAAAACATTCGATGGCATCGGGCATATAAGCGCCTTTGATGTTCCAGGGGGCAAAGAAAATACGGCCTCCCCGGTCAGAGGCGTCCAGCATGTTGGCCACTTGTGCGTGGTCTTTGTAGCCAAGCGGGCGAATTTCTGAAATTTGCAGGGTTTCCAGGTTGACGACAGCCACTGCATTGTTTTCCTGAAGGGTTACCAAAGCTGTTTTGTCATCAGCGCTGATGCAGATGTATTCAGGTTCCATATCGGATGCAACCGTTGCATTGGGGCCAAAGATGCGGACTCCGGCAGCGCGAAGATTTTCAATATCACCATTGAACGCATCAAAAGTCAGCGTCGTCACGTTATCGGAAGTGATATTTGGAATACCTGGCAACAGATTAATGATGCTGATTGATCCCGGCGGGTCAATGGAATAATCGCTGGATGGTTCTCCTTCGTTTGCGGTAAGCACACGTACCCCATCGTTGCTGAAAATGACCATGTCTGGTAAATTGCCTACCGGTACACTGTTCAGGAAATTGCCGTTTGTGTCAAAAAACACAACTTTGCCATCTTCTGCCGGGGAATTGCCCTGAATGGCAACGGCTACAAAGCCGTTTTTCACAGCCACCGAGTTGATACCCCCACCATACGGCGTCATGTCGATGCTGGAAACCGGCACCGCCGCTACAGGATCGCTAAAATTGAGCATGTCTAACGTGTTGTTTGCGATATTGGTAACAAACAACTTCTTCGAACCGGCATCGTATGATGAAATTTCAGCAGAACCTCCTCCCGGGCTTCCTGCAAAACTGCCCAAATGGCGCAGGTTTACAAAAGGAGCTGACTGAGCTGCAGGTGCCGCAATATCATTGTCTTTGATCAGTATGACCTGTTCTTTGATGCTTCCTGGAATTGCGTCCCCGTTTTCCTCAATGGCAAGAATCAGGTATTTGCCACCCGTCAGGTTTCCATTGTCCGGCAGGTTCAGGGAAATGGCAAAGGTATCCAATGTATTGGCAGGTACTTCAAAAGAGGTGGTTGCCAATACGTAATCGTCGCCGGATGCCGCAGTAGATGCATCTAAAACTTTCAGGGTAACCATTCCTGCAGGGCCCGATTTTTCAACGGCAACTTTTACTTCTACGCTGCCATCGCCTTCTGTATGCGCAACCACATCGTCTAAGAAGGTGACTTTGGGTGCAGTATTCAGGTTAAAAATGGCCAGGGTGCCACTCAGTTCGTTTGCAGTAATCACGTAGGAATTGCCATCCGGGCTGTCTGCCGGAGCAATATAAAGGATACCTTCCGGTCCGTTATCGCCCGCATAAGTTGTATTGTCCCGAGAGTTTTTATAGTCTACAAAAGCGATACCAGCTGGATCTGTAATGTCGTAAACCATCACGCCGCCAATGCGCTCCAGCGTCACGAATGCATAAGTACGGTCGCGAATGGTAGCAATTGTTAGCCCTTCAGGCTCAGGGCCTTTGGCGCGGCTGCGTCCTTTAAAGCCGTTGCCTTCATTGTCTGCATTGAAAATAGGCGCGGTGTAAGGATCAGCAGCAGTTATTCTTTCAAAATCGTCGCCACTGTCGTAGATCAATGTCCCTGTTGCGGCATTCCAGACGGAGAAAGACCGGGTGCCAACGCAATAAAGCTCATCGAAATCGCCATCGCCATCGGTATCGCCTTGCAGATTAGATACCCGAAAACGCCCGAGGTTGTGGTTTTCCTTCAATACCTGAGCATTTGGAAAAGCAGTGGAATCAAGTAATAGTGATGCAACAGTGGACCGTTCGTTGAGAGGGCCGTATTCTTTTTCATCGCCTTCGTTCGCTGTTACTAAGTAAGTGGTGTTTCCAACCGTATAATTGCCAATTGCATCGGGCAGATAAAATCCTTTCAATGGATAATTGGCGATATGAATCACTCCGCTTTGGTCGGATACATCCAGTCCCTTACCAAAGGCTTTGTGGTCTTTTGTGCCCAGGGGGCGGATGGTTGCAAAGGTTTTGGTGGTCAGATCCAACTCGGCCACGGCATTGTTTTCCTGTAAAGTAACCCAGGCTTTGCTGCCGTCAGGGGCTATGGTAATGTATTCCGGTTCAACATCCTGAGCAAGTGTGCTTGCCACAAATAATTTTCGGACACCAGCAGCCCGGAGTTCAGTTTCCTGACTGTTGAAGGCGGAAAAATCTGCAGTAACCACCTGATCCTGAGTCAGTCCGGCAATACCGCCACTAAGGTCAATGATGCTGACCGAACCCTCCGGATCAATCGTATACGCCTCATTGGGTTGGCCCTCATTTGCGGTAAGCACCAACTGGCCATCCGGCGTAAATGTGATCATGTCGGGTAATGCGCCAACCGTCACCATATTTTGGAAAATGCCATCTGTGTTGAAAAAAACGACCGAGCCATTTTCCTGTTCGCTGGAAATCCCGGGTACGCAAACTGCCACCACGCCATTTTTGACAGCAATACTTGTGATGCCTCCACCATAAGCTGAAACGTCTATCTGTTGAATTAAAGCGGGTGCCGAAGGATTGGAAAAATCTACAATATCAAAAGCCTTTAACCCTGTGCTGATGGTGAACAGGCGTTTCGAGCCGGGGTCGTAGGCAACGATTTCAGCCAGCCCCTCAGCATTGTTGGGGTTTGCCACTGTATACCTGCTTACAAATTCCAGTTCCACTGCTTTGGTCGCTGAAGGTGCCTGGCGGTCATTGTCGCGGATGTACAGCGTAAAAAAGGGGTTGCCTGTTACGACAGCACCGTTCAAATTTTCCAGTGC
>JABWAJ010000723.1 GCA_013361075.1 Saprospiraceae bacterium
CATCCTGTAAATTGCAATCAGGTCGCAGTAACGTGTGATCTATAAAGCTGGCTATGTTCATGATACTTAGAGTCGCGCCGGGTTCAGTAACGGCCTTTTGGTTTACGCGTGCAAGTTATTATAAAAAGGGGTATTGGAATAATTTTATAGAAAGAATAATCCTTCTTTTAACAAAAGAACTGCAATTCTGTGATCTCAGCTCTTTTGCCCCATCTTTATTGCCCGCCTGCTTACGCGTCTTTCCCATGGCAATGTTTGAATTTTTTGCCGCTGCCACATGGGCAAAGGTCATTTCGGCCTACTTTTTTTTCCACACGACGGATGGTTTCCGGTCTTGCCGGGCCTCGGCCTGCGGCTTCGGCAGCTGCACGGGCGGCAGCTTCTTCTGCCGAACGGTTGGTGCGCACACGGCTCAAATCTACACGGCGGGGCTCTCTTGCCTGTTGAACCGGCGCACTGACTTCGGGCAATGTACCTTTGGAAAGGTAAGAAGTGACCGATTCGTTGATGTCGTACACCAATTGCTCAAATAAATTGTAAGCTTCCACCTTATAGATGACCAAAGGATCTTTTTGTTCAAAAGAAGCAGCCTGCACCGACTCTTTCAATTCGTCCATTTCCCGCAGGTGTTCTTTCCAGCGATCATCAATAATGGCCAGCGTAATGGCCTTTTCAATATCGTGCATCAGGCTTTTCCCTTTGGTTTGTACAGCCTCGGAAATTTCTGCCGTCACGGTAAGCGGATGCGAACTGCCATCACTGAACGGAATCAGGATGCGCTTATAGATATGGCCCTGATTTTCATGTACATCCCGGATTTGTGGCATTAATGCATCAGCAATACTCTGGGCTTTGCGCTGATAAAACTCATGGAACTGATTCGACAAGCGGTCGGCAAGGGCGCTGGCCGACAATTGGCGGAATTCCGCATCGTCAACATTCGGGTCAATGCCCAGCTTACTTAAGGCATCTCTGCGGAATTCCTCCACATCGTTGCTGCTGTTTTTGTCTTTATGGCTCGAAACAACTGCATCAATCAGCGATTCAAACATGCGGTTGAGGTCCACGGAAAGCCGCTCGCCTGAAAGGGCATTATTCCGCCGGCGATAGATGGCGTCCCGCTGGATGTTCATGACGTTGTCATAATCAAGCAATCGCTTCCGGATGCCAAAGTTGTTTTCCTCTACTTTTTTCTGGGCGCGTTCGATGGATTTGGTCACCATCGAGTGCTGAATCACCTCACCATCTTTGTGGCCCATCCGGTCCATCAGGTTGGCAATGCGTTCTGACTGGAACAGACGCATGAGGTTGTCTTCAAGGGAAACATAGAATTGGGACGTTCCGGGATCTCCCTGGCGGCCTGCACGACCGCGCAACTGCCGGTCAACCCGGCGCGAATCGTGGCGTTCAGTACCGATAATGGCCAAACCGCCTGCTTTTTTAACCTCTTCTGATATTTTAATGTCCGTACCCCGGCCAGCCATGTTGGTCGCAATGGTTACTTTACCGGGAAGACCTGCTTCGGTAATTACTTCCGCTTCGCGCTGGTGCTGCTTGGCGTTGAGTACGTTGTGGTCAATGTTCCGCAACTTGAGCATGCGGCTCAGTTTTTCAGAAACATCCACCGAGGTGGTACCTACGAGCACAGGACGTCCGGCCTCGCTCAGGAGGACGATTTCATCAATGACAGCGTTGAATTTTTCGCGGGACGTTTTGAAAACCAGGTCGTCTCGGTCTTGACGAACAACGGGTTTGTTGGTCGGAATGACCACCACGTCGAGCTTGTATATTTCCCAGAATTCTCCGGCTTCCGTTTCAGCTGTACCGGTCATACCCGCCAGCTTGTGGTACATGCGGAAGTAGTTTTGCAGGGTAATGGTGGCATAGGTTTGCGTAAGCTCCCCTACTTTTACATTTTCTTTGGCTTCCAGAGCCTGGTG
>JABWAJ010000135.1 GCA_013361075.1 Saprospiraceae bacterium
TGCCGGAGGCTATTGTGATCTCCAGCTTTGACCCCATCCGCCGCGAAGTTTGTCGCCTGGCGCTCAAACGCCTCGTCGCCGACGGACGCATTCACCCGGCCCGCATCGAAGAGGTCGTAGCCAAAACGCGCAAACAACTCGACGAGCAAATTGTGGAAATCGGGGAACGCACCGTGATTGACCTCGATATCCACGGACTCGACCCTTACTTAGTGAAAATGGTCGGGCGCATGCGCTACCGTTCTTCTTATGGTCAGAACCTGCTCAAGCACTCAATTGAAACGGCTAACCTCTGTGCGGTGATGTCTGCCGAACTGGGCCTGAATCCGAAACAGGTGAAACTGGCAAAACGCGCCGGCCTGCTACACGACATTGGCAAAGTAGCAGAAGAAGAAAGCGAACTGTCGCACGCCCTGCTGGGCATGGAGCTTTGTGAAAAATACAAAGAACACGCAGCGGTGGTCAATGCGGTTGGCGCTCACCACGATGAAATCGAAATGAACAACATCATCTCGCCGATCATTCAGGCTTGTGACGCCATTTCCGGTGCACGCCCCGGTGCACGCCGCGAGATCCTGGAAAGTTACCTCAAGCGCATTGGCGAACTGGAAGAACTGGCCATGTCGTATGATGGTGTTCAAAAGGCGTATGCCCTGCAAGCCGGCCGCGAATTGCGGGTGATTGTAGAAGCTGATAAAGTAAATGACCAATACGCGGATGAGCTTTCGTTTACCATCTCTCAAAAGATTCAGAACGAAATGCAATACCCGGGTCAGATTAAAGTAACGGTTATTCGCGAAAAGCGCGCGGTTGCATTTGCCCGATAAAAAGTCAACAACATCATGGATATCAACGTCAAAGACCTTCATGCAAGATTGAGCAGCGGTGAACAAATCGCACTGCTCGATGTCCGGGAGCCTTACGAAAATGAGGAATTTAACATCGGTGGCACACTGATCCCTTTGGGAGATGTCGCTGCAAACGCCAGTGCCCTCGAAATGGATAAAGACCAGGAATTGGTGGTTTATTGTCGCTCCGGAAAACGCAGCGGTATGGCACAGCAATTGTTGCGGCAAGCAGGTTTTTCAAATGTGCGCAACCTGGAAGGCGGTATGTTAGCCTGGATGGATGCATTTGGAATGACGAAGCCGTAGCTTTCCCGTCAAGGTACAACCATGGGTCATTCCGAATTTTTCGCAACCATGGCCGCGAAAAAATTTGGAATGACCCATGCTGTTTTTTACTGCTTCCGCTTGATGAGCGCGTCTATATTGTGCTTGCTCTTTAAGGTTTTCACCAATTCGGCAGCTTCGTCGTAATTGGAATAGCGGTCTACAACCGCCACAGCCATAGCACCTCCTTTTGTGATCGAAACCTCTGCATCGGAATATCCCAATCTCTTCAGTTCTTTCACCAGCGACTCCGCATTGGCACGCGCTTTGAATGCGCCGGCCTGTACAGCATAAGTACCCGCCGGTTCAACTTCTTTGTCGGTAGACCGGGAGGGGGTCGTTGCTTTCGGCTTGGACTTTGTCGGCTCTTTCGCCGTACTTACCGGTTTGTCCGTTTCGACTGCACCTTTAGATGTGGTTTCGGACTTGGTGGCTTCAGGTTTTACGTTTTCCTTTTTTTTCGCAGTCTCCGCGGTGCTTTTTGTGGTGGTTTTGTTGTCGGCTGTTTTGCGATCCGAAACAATATCTCTGTTTTTATCGTCTTCTTCACTGTAGGTAGTGACTTCTGAATCATCCGGGTCTTCATCCGTGTAGCTGTAAGCCGGATCGGTAAAACCTGAGGTATCGTTACTGGTAGAGTCTATTGGGTAAGGGTCTACATATTCCGCAGTGGGCTGGGTTTCTGTTTCTGCATTCCCATTCATCAAGCCGATTGTTTTAAAGACCAGGAACCCAAGGGCTGCCAGACAAACGGCAACGATGCCTACCGTAACATAATCTAATCTGGACATAATGTGCTTTTTTAGGTTTGTTTGCGAAAGTTAAGGGTTTTCAAAGCCCGATGGTGCTTTTTCGGGCGCTTTTTTACTTCAAGGTAATTTGTACACTACTGTTTAAGCTGATGAAACAGCCACTTTCAGCCCGTCATAAGCCAACGCTATTCCCTCAGGAAGTTGGGCGGAAACCTCATCGTACAGGCCCATGTGATGGCTGACGTGGATAAAATAGGTTTGTTCCGGTTTGATCACGTCAATCAGGGCAATGGCTTCATCCACACACAAATGGGAATAATGGGGTGTATGGTGTAGAACGCCGAGAGCCAGTACTTTGGTGCCGCGCACTTTTTCAATTTCAGCAGCGCTAATGGTTTTTATATCGGTCAGGTACGTGAAATCGCCAAAGCGAAACCCCAGCACGGGCAGGGTGCCGTGCATGACTTCAATGGGTTGAACAGGGATGCCTTCGACCTCAAAAGGATGGTCTTTGTCGATGGTGACAAATTGCAGAGCAGGCGCACCGGGATAGCGGACTGCTGAAAAGGCATAAGCAAAACGCTGTTGCACCTCTGCAGCTACACGTTCCGTGGCATAGAGATTCATGTCCCGTTTTGATTGAAAATTGAAAGGCCGGACGTCGTCCAACCCGATGATATGGTCGTTGTGTTCGTGTGTCAACAGAATCGCATCAACCTGCCGGATATCATTGCGCAGCATTTGTTGCCGGAAATCAGGCCCGCAATCAATAACTATGGTTTTGCCTCCAACCTGAATGCAGGCTGAAGTGCGCAAACGGTGGTTGCGCAAATCGCCTGAGCGACATACCGGACAATCACATCCAATAATCGGCACGCCTTGCGAAGTGCCCGTTCCCAAAAAAGTAATGTTGACTTCGATGATGGTTATGATTTGTAGCTGTTGTTGTTTCCTTAATTCTGATCGCCCCCGGCTATTGTATCTTCCACATCTTCCTCCTCAGCCACAAGTCCGTTCACTACGCGGTAGAGTTTTTGCGATTTTTCACTCAGTTTTTCCGCTTCAATGTCAAGGCTGGAAATGATTTCCAGCAAACAATTGATGCGCCCTTCTGCATCGTAAAACTTATTGATTACCGCAATTTTTTTGTCCTGAACCATGCAATATCCCGATTGAAAATTGCCTTTTTCATAACGAACGACATAGCCCAGTTCTTCCATCAGGGCTTCCAGCTTTTTCAGATTTCCGGTAGTGTATTTGAATATGGCCATGACAGCAAAGGTAAAATAACTGTGCCATTTGAAAAGCATCTTTTGCGTTCCGGCGCCTTCAGAAAATCCCGGTATGCGTATGTTGGCCCATAATCTTATTTTTGCAGAACCAGTTCGGTTTCCGGTACTGTAACCCGGCAATACCCACATTCTTTATCAAAAACAAAATGCTCATGAAGATAACAACCAAGCTGAATCTGATGTTGCTTGTTGCTGCATTGACCTTTTTTGCCTCTTTTGCGCAGGCCCAACGCTTCCAGGGCGGCATAACTGCCGGATTCAACATGTCTCAACTGGATGGCGACCGCCTGGCCGGTTATAACCAGATTGGACTGGTAGGCGGGCTGCGGGCTGCTGCCTTGCTGACCGACAAATGGCAGTTGTCGCTCGAATTGCTGTATTCCCAACTGGGCAGTGACCGCTCCCGAAACGACGATCCGTTTTCAATCTACGACAACATCCGCCTTAATTTTGTGGAAGCACCGGTGCTGGTCAGTTTTATAGACTGGAAATTCAGGGTTTACACTGGCGGTTCTTATTCCCGGCTCATCAATTACAAAGTCATAGACGTATTGGGAGAAGACATTACGGACGACCAAACGTTTAACCCGGATATGTTTTCCCTGATTTTTGGTGCCGCATTTCATTTTTCTGAAAAATTCGTACTGGACGTGCGCTGGTCGAGGCACCTGAACAGCCTTCAGGCCGATAAAGGCGATGGCAGGATTTTGGGCCGTCAGGTAAGTATCCGGGGTGTATATTTGTTTTAAATCTGCAATTCTTTCATCACTAAACGAAAATACTGTGATCCGTATCTATTGTTTATTTGCTTTTGCAAGCTTGATGCTCTGGGGCTGCCAGGAAGCACCGAAAAAAGAAAGCCAGGAAAATGCAGCTTCGACAACGGCTGCCGGCACAGCCCTTTATCCAAGCGTTTCTTTAGACACGCTGGAAATGTTGTGGAGCCAGTGCGATTACATTGATTTTGTATTCTACCGCCTCAATTTTTCGGTCAGCCAAAACGATCCCAATGCTGTAAAAAGCACCATCCAGCACATTGCTGCCGACGTGCCGGCGATCAACGCTGCCTGCAAACCGGAAGGCCGGATCTTTTTCCAGGTGGATGGCCGCAATGCGCTTGAAGGGGATATTTTCTTAGGCAAGGATTGCTTCTACTACATTTGGTACAAAGACGGCGGAAAAACGCCTTTTGCAGCCAACAGCATGACCCAAATGGGGGTGAAATTTTTTCAGGAATTGTTCCAGAAAGCTTTGCAGGCTAACCCGCAAGGGCAGTAACTTAAAGCTGTTCCTGCAAAAAAACGATCGTTTTTGCGATGTCCTCCTGAAGTATCCGGTCTGCCTCTAATTTCGGCACGATGGTTCTGTATTGGGCCACCAGGGCTTCGAGCGCCGGCGAGGTTTTGGCCGGTCTCCGGAATTCAAGGGCCTGTGCTGCTGTCATCCATTCGATGGCAAGGATGGTTTCTACATTTTTCACCACCCGCCAGGCTTTAGTGGCCGCGTTGGCGGCCATACTTACATGGTCTTCCTGCCCGTTGCTGGATACGATCGAATCCACAGAAGCAGGTGTGCAAAGCTGTTTGTTTTGGCTGGCAACAGAAGCCGCCGTGTATTGCGGAATCATCAACCCGGAGTGAAGCCCAGGATCGGCAATCAGAAATGCAGGCAGCCCGCGGTTTCCGGAAATCAGCTGATAGGTTCGCCTTTCGGAAATACTGCCCAGTTCGGCCAGGGCGATCGCCAAAAAGTCGAGTGCCAGCGCCAGGGGTTGGGCATGAAAATTGCCCCCCGAAAGGATGTCTCCTCCCTCAGAAAAGATGTTTGGATTGTCGGTTACAGCATTGACTTCCGTCAGGGTCACCGAAACAGCGTAATTGATGGCATCCCAACTGGCACCGTGCACCTGCGGCACACAACGGAAAGCATAAGGATCCTGAACATTTACTTTGGGCTGACGGGCAATTTCACTGCCTTCCAGCAACTGAAGCACGTCGGCAGCCGTTTGCACCTGTCCGGCATGGGGCCTTATGTCGTGCAACCGCTTGTCTAACGGCGACAACCGGCAATCGAATGCATCCATGGACAAGGCAGCACAGCGATTGGCAATGCGGGACAACCGCTTGGCATGGTGGGTACACCACACCGCATAGGCCGTAGAAAACTGGGTGCCGTTGAGCAACGCCAGCCCTTCCTTGGCTTTCAGGGCTAAAGGGGTTATACCGGCTCGCCTCAGGGCCTCCGACGATTTCATTTTTTCCTTCCGGTAATACACCTCACCATCGCCGATAATCGGCAAACTCAGGTGGGCCAGCGGTGCCAGGTCTCCTGATGCGCCGAGGGAACCCAATTGATAAACTACCGGAGTAATGTCGTGGTTGAAAAACTCCAGCAACCGTTGCACCAATTCTTCCCGTACTCCGGAATAGCCATACGAAAGGCTTTGCGCCTTGAGGAAAAGCATGATGCGCACAATTTCAGCCGGTGCTTCCTCACCTGCGCCACAGGCATGCGAACGCACGAGGTTTTGTTGAAGCGCTTCTATTTCAGCATGAGAAATCTGGATATTGCAAAGGGAGCCAAACCCGGTGTTGATGCCGTAGAAAAGCTGGTCTTCCCGGTCGAGGCATTCTTCTAAAAAATTGCGGCACCGTCTGATAAGAACTGTACTTTCAGGAGAAAGGCCGAGTGTTGTGCCATCAGTTAAAGCAGCCATAACTGCCTCAATACCCAGATGATCCGGGCTGATCCAATGTTTTTTGTTCATTTTTCCGCTATTTGGATAGGGAGGGCAAAGATAGAAACTTGCTGGTTTTCTATGGTAAATCTCAAAACTAAGGATGCCTTCGCGCCGTTTGAGTAAGTGTTTTAATTTACCTTTGCACCTTCATTTCAAAAACATACATGAGCGATACCATTAAGCATGAATGCGGCATTGCCTTAGTTCGCCTGCTGAAACCCCTCGATTTTTATCAGGAAAAATATGGTTCTACCCTCTATGGCCTGAGCAAACTCCGCCTGTTGATGCAGAAAATGCGCAACCGCGGCCAGGACGGTGCCGGCCTTGCAACCATCAAACTCGACCCAACACCAGGTACCAAATACATCAGCCGAAAGCGCAGCAACGCGTCCAATTACCTGGCCGATCTTTTTGACCAGGTTTACTGGCACTTCAATGAGCTGCCGCCGGAACAATTGAACGATCCGCACTGGCTGAAAAACAACAAGCCTTATGTCGGTGAAGTGCTGCTTGGCCACCTGCGCTATGGCACCCACGGCGACAATACCATCGAAACCTGCCATCCCTTTTTGCGGCAAAACAACTGGATTTCGCGCAACCTGATCCTGGCCGGTAATTTTAACCTGACCAATGTGGATGAGTTGTTCGATGAATTGGTGGATCTGGGACAATACCCCAAAGAAAAATCGGACACGGTTACGGTATTGGAAAAAATCGGACACTTCCTCGACGATGAAGTGCAGCGCCTGCATACCTGGTTCAAGCCCGACGGCTACAACAACGTCCAGATCAATGACCTGATCTACGACAACCTCGATGTGCAACGCTTGCTGCGCCGCGCCAGCCGTAAATTTGACGGGGGCTATGTCATGGCAGGCATGATCGGCCACGGTGATGCTTTCGTCATGCGCGACCCCTCGGGCATCCGGCCTGCGTTTTATTATCAGGATGAAGAAATTGTCGCTGTTGCTTCCGAGCGCCCTGCCCTGCAAACGTCTTTCAACGCACACATCAGCAAAGTACACGAACTGAAGCCGGGCCACGCGCTGATCATCAAAAAGAACGGAACCATCCTCGAAAAACCGTTTACCGAACCCATGCCACGCGCCGCCTGTTCCTTCGAACGCATTTATTTTTCGAGGGGCAACGACCGCGACATTTACCTGGAACGCAAAAAACTGGGCGAACAATTGGCCAAAAAAGTATTGGAGTCAGCTGATTTTGACTTCAAGCACACCGTTTTTTCTTTTGTGCCCAATACCGCCGAATCGGCGTTTTTTGGGTTGATGGAAGGGGTTCAAAAAGAATTGAACGTGCTCAAACAGGAAAAAATCCTGAAAATGGGCACCGAAATTAAACCGGCCAAACTTGAAAAAATCCTCGCACTTAGCCCGCGCGTGGAAAAATTAGTGGTGAAAGACGAAAAACTCCGCACCTTCATCACCGCCGACGCCAACCGCGGCGAAATGGTCTCGCACGTGTACGACGTTACCTATGGCATTGTTGAAAACGAAAAGGACACTTTGGTGCTGCTCGACGATTCCATCGTGCGCGGCACGACCCTGCGCGACAGCATCATCCGCATCGTGTCGCGGCTGCGTCCCAAAAAAATAATCGTGGTTTCGTCTGCCCCGCAGATCCGATACCCCGACTGCTACGGCATTGATATGTCTAAAATGAAGGATTTTGTGGCCTTCCAGGCCCTGGTTTTGTTGTTGAAAGAAGCCGATCAGGAGCACCTGATGTGGGAGGCTTACGAACGCTGCAAAGCCCAGGAAAACCTGCCCAAAGATAAAATTGTGAACGAGGTGAAATTCCTTTACGATCAGTTTGCTTACGAACAGGTTTCGCAAAAAATTGCGGAAATCGTAACGCCTCCGGGCATCAAACCCAAGGTAGAGGTCATTTTTCAAACCATAGATGGCCTGCAAAAAGCCTGCCCAAAAAACAACGGCGACTGGTATTTTTCAGGCAATTACCCCACGCCTGGCGGCAACCGCGTGGTCAACCGGGCTTTTATGAATTATATGGAAAACCGGAATGAAAGAGCGTATTGATAAGTAGTTGGCAGTTTTTCAGTTGGCAGTTGGCAGGGGAGCTTGGGGTAGAATAAGTTGGTTAATACACGAATGAGATATAAATTGTGAGAGTTGGCAGTTTTTCAGTTGGCAGTTGGCAGGGGAGCTTGGGGTAGAATAAGTTGGTTAATACACGAATGAGATATAAATTGTGAGAGTTGGCAGTATTACAGTTGGCAGGGGAGCTTGGGGTAGAACAAGTTGGTTACTACACGAATGAGATATAAATTGTGAGAGTTGGCAGTATTACAGTTGGCAGTTGGCAGGGGAGCTTGGGGTAGAATAAGTTGGTTAATACACGAATGAGATATAAATTGTGATAGTTGGCAGTATTACAGTTGGCAGTTGGCAGGGGAGCTTGGGGTAGAACAAGTTGGTTACTACACGAATGAGATATAAATTGTGAGAGTTGGCAGTTTTTCAGTTGGCAGTTGGCAGGAAATTCAAAGTTGCAATAATTTGATTACCAAACGATTGAATTCTATCTTGTTATCAAATTGACAGAAAATTGAGTGCCTATAAGGAGTATACACAAAACTATCAATTGTTAAAACCGAAACCCTTTTTCGAAGTAAAAACACTCCTGCCAACTGCAAAACTGCCAACTGCCAACTGACTAATTCCCAACTGTCCATTCAGGAAACGAAACCTTCTCCGAAGTAAAAACACTCCTGCCAACTGCAAAACTGCCAACTGACTAATTGTTCATTCAGGAAACGAAACCTTCTCCGAAGTAAAAACACTCCTGCCAACTGCAAAACTGCCAACTGACTAATTGTCCATTCAGGAACCGAAAACCTTCTCCGAAGTAAAAACACTCCTGCCAACTGCAAAACTGCCAACTGCCAACTGACTAATTCCCAACTGTCCATTCAGGAACCGAAAACCTTTTTCGAAGTAAAAACACTCCTGCCAACTGCAAAACTGCCAACTGCCAACTGACTAATTGTTCATTCAGGAAACGAAACCCTTCTCCGAAGTAAAAACACTCCTGCCAACTGCAAAACTGCCAACTGCCAACTGACTAATTGTCCATTCAGGAAACGAAAACCTTCTCCGAAGTAAAAACACTCCTGCCAACTGCAAAACTGCCAACTGCCAACTGACTAATTGTTCATTCAGGAAACGAAACCTTCTCCGAAGTAAAAACACTCCTGCCAACTACCCCCCCAACCCGGCTTTCGCCGAAATGTCCAGCATCCGGTCAATGCACAGCCGGCCCTCCTCGATGATGCGCTGCGGCAGTTCGATTTCGGGTAGTTCGTGCTCCATGCAGAGGTAAAGTTTTTCCATCGTATTGCGCTTCATGTGCGGGCATTCATTGCAGGCGCAGTTGTTGTCGGGCGGCGCGGGGATGAAGGTTTTGTGCGGCGACGCTTTTTCCATTTGGTGGAGAATACCTGCTTCGGTAGCCACAATGAATTCTTTTGCCTCGCTGGCAATGGTGAATTTTAACAGCCCGGTGGTAGAGCCAATAAAATCGGCCTGATCCAGGATATGCGTTTCGCATTCCGGGTGGGCAATGAACAGCGCTTCCGGGTGGCGGGCGCGCAGTTTGGCGATTTTTTCAGCCGAAAAAATCTCGTGCACCATGCAGGAACCGTTCCAAAGCACCATGTCGCGGCCCGTTTTTTTCACTAAGTAGCGGCCCAGGTTGATGTCGGGGGCAAAAATGATTTTTTGATCCAGCGGGATGCTGTTGATGATGTGTACCGCGTTGGTGGAGGTGCAGCAAATGTCGGTCAGCGTTTTCAGTTCGGCGGTGCAGTTGATGTAGCTCACCACCACATGGTCGGGGTATTTTTCTTTGAATTGCCGGAACAGTGGCGCCGGACACGAATCGGCCAGCGAGCACCCGGCTTTGAGGTCGGGCAGCAGTACTTTTTTGTGGGGCGACAGGATTTTGGCCGTCTCCGCCATAAAATGCACCCCGGCAAAAACGATGATGTCGGCTTCGGTTTTGGCCGCCTGCTGCGAAAGCCCAAGGCTGTCGCCAATGTAGTCGGCCACGTCCTGAATTTCAGACTCCTGATAATAATGCGCCAGAATCACCGCGCTTTTTTCTTTTTTCAGCCGCTGGATTTCTGCCACCAAATCGAGGGTGGGGTCCACTTCCAGGTCTAAATAACCATTTTTATCCAAAGCTTTTGCTGCGGTGGCCAATGCCGTCATGGTGCGTTGTTTTTGAGACGTAAACGATACTTTGACAACGCAAAGGTAGGAAAAAAGGTTTACTTAGTTTTGATTTGAAACTAAGTTTTTTGAATGGTATTGCAAACAACTTTAGGCATTTTCAAAGTCTTGCTGAAGCTGTTCCGCAGATGGATTACCTAAAATAGAAACCTGGTATTTGCCAGCCATTTCTAAAAAAGACAATCTGGAGCAGCCCAGCAACTTTGCTGCCATGCCAGAGGACAGCCTACCTAACTCGTATAACTTGACGATAGACAGGTGCTGCAATTCGCTGACAAACTCTTGCTCCTGCATCTTGAGTGCAAAAGCAAGTTCCGGAGGAAAAAGGACTCTTATGTCGGAACCCATATCGTCTTTTTTAAAAATTAGTAACAATAGTTTACAAGGATAAATTTCTTTGGGTTATTATGAGTATTTTCACACAACGGCACAACGGATTAGATTTCAAAACCTTGTTGTTTTCGTTGTGCGCGTTGTGCCGTTGTGTGAACCAATCGTTGTGGCAGAACCTGCTCGCATCACTTTCCGGAATGCCGACCTTCCACCCAGTCCAAATTCTTTTTAAACATCACATAATTTGGAAAATTACCGACCAACTCTGCCAACAGGACTTTCGACTGGCGGTAATGTTCCTTTGCTTTATCCATATTTTGGAGCTTATCCTCATAAAACCAGCCAAGCCATTGATGAGATAATGCCAACCCGTTTTTGAAGCCCACATTTTGGGGATAGGCTTCGTACAGTTCTTTTTCTAACTGATTGTATTGTTCAAAAAAAGTCAAAGCCTGCTCCAAATTGCCCAGCGCGCTTTGGGTA
>JABWAJ010000724.1 GCA_013361075.1 Saprospiraceae bacterium
AGGGGCAATTTTGTTTCGTAAAGTTTGATGTTTTCGTAAGCAATCAGATTGAGTTTACGGAATCGTTTCATTTTACGAAATTATTGCTTTTTGCCCTTTGCACCTTATTACACAACCCCATCCCGCTATGCGTTGGGTTGCGGGTTAGGGCGCCTATTTTTGCCTTTCAGGTATCGTTGAGTCGGTTTATTAAGGATCAGCAGCCAGATACAACTGTGCTTTATGTCTTAAAATAAGGCAAAAATCAGCGGCGAGCCGAGGAGCCAACCTAACCCCAGACTATAGATGAAACTGTCAGTTTTCTCTTCTTTCAGGCTTGAAAACCAGGGCGCATTATGGTGACAAGCCTTTTTGAGATTCCCTTCGGGAAAGACATTTTGGGGTCAAAAAGTAAGATGAAATCAGACGCAATGACCAACTGGCTAAATTCCAGCAGAACTTCAGGTAAATGCACAAAATAGAATATGCATAACCGGTGCTCGACAGTACCGAGGTCGAAAAATTGGGTTTCGATTATTTTCTACAAACAGATAACCCTTCCGAGGTCTTTTTTTACCAAAATTCGACTCATGTTCACCCTACATTTTCCCCAAAGTCCAGTTATACGGCTTGTTTTTCAAATCTTCCAGCTTCTCTTTGAGTTTATGATCAATGAGTGCCTTCTCTGCTGCGATGCGTGCGGCCACCAAATGACGCCCGGTGTCGGTGTCGTATTTTAATTTGCCATTGACCGCGTTGGCACGCAGGGTCGTCGACTCTAAGCTGGCCATTGCAAATACGTGTTCGTGTTCGTGGAGCAGGTAGTCGTAAGGGCTGCGGTAGGAGATGAGTTTCACCATAATCGGCGCTGTTTCAATGGCAATGAACAGCAACGTAATGAACAAACTGGCATATAAAATAGCCAGGCTTTTGGAACCCAACCGGGAAAGCGCTTCCATGCGGGAGGCAAGCCCGCCGTATCCTTCTCGTTTCAGGTTGGCAATTTCCGTTTGTATGGTCGTTTCCAGGTCCTTCACCGCTTTTTCTTTTTCCAGAATCAAAGGCTGATTCAAAGCCATAAGTTGGTCGAGTTCGGCCTGGGCTTTATCGGCTTCCGCTTTTTTGGCTTTGTAGATAGGCCCCAGGTTTTTTTGACCCGACCCGCCGGTACCATCGGCTTCTTCAACTGCCCGTTTTACGAGGGTGTCGCGGGCAGCTACTTTTTGGGCAATCTCTGATTTAAGGGTTTCGATTTGTGCGCGTTCGCTGGCAATCCGGGCTTCATATCGCGCTTTCAGGCCGTCTTCCTGGGCTTTGAACACCTCTTGTTCCATGATCACCAGTTCTGCCTGGATTTCTTTTTCAAAAATCTTCATTTCCAATGGTTTGGAAATGACTAAGGCCAGCAAAACTGCCAACGCCAGCCGCGGCATGGCCACCAACCAGTCGCGCCACCAACTGCCATTGCTTTTCATGCTCAAAACGATGTAGCGGTCAAGGTTGAAAATCATCAATCCCCACACCAACCCGAAGACAACAGCTGCAAAATAGGAATCGAAGACCGTGTAGAGTGCATAGCCCGAAGAAAAGAAAGCCAGTACTCCGGTGAAAAATACCGTAGCGCCAATTCCGGTATATTTGTTACGGTCGGATGGACATTTTTCCAGGATGGAATGCTCAACGCCTGAGCAGAACAGGAAGAAGTTTTGCACTTTTGTCATGAATCAGGTGATTTTGAATTAGCTTGCAATAACTCCAAAACACCCGGAATTATTGGCGATTTCTAAAATTTTTCGACGGGCAGACACCCTGACCGGATCAATTGAATGCCAAGGCTGTGCATTGCGTCCCGATACCGGAGAGCACTGGCTGTGCATATTTTATCCGTACATTTACTTAATGCTCTGCTGGAATTTAGCCGGATGGTCATTGCTCCTGGTTTATTTC
>JABWAJ010000136.1 GCA_013361075.1 Saprospiraceae bacterium
GATGACCACCTCACTGGTTGGATTATTCTCCAGAAAATTCAATACCTCCCCAAAAACTATTTTGTTACTCGGATTGGGGGTAGTATCAGTCGATTTATTCAGCATTTTTAATCCAAGACATCCAACGCCACCGAAGTGATCCGAAAAATGCCCGGTCCAGGTTTCCGTATGAGCATCTGTACCGGATGTTTTCAACCAGCCGGGCCGCACATCGAAATAACGGATGCCACTATTGAGCATCTCATAAAAATCCTTGCTTTGAGTAATGGTATCTGTAGTAGGATGTGCACTGGCTAAGTTGGTGCAATAGTCCGTTTGAGACATCCCTGCATCATGTGCTCCGGGCAAACAAAGTTCACTTATTTTTCGGGTAGAAAAATTATTCATCCAGGAACCTGGGGTGGTATTTGACAAATCCGGGACCCTGATGATGAGGGAAGAGGAGTAAAAAATCCTATGTTCATTGGTAATGGGGAAATTGATAGGAGCCGAAACTTGGATCACGGAATCTGGTGCTTCCTGCAGCATGACAACAGCAAGGCCATTCGTAGCAATGGCAGGGTTTTTACCCAATCCCGGGCCAAACATCGGATTGTTTAGCGATATATAACTGGACAAAGGGTCTAAGGTGCCGGACATTGTTTGAGTAGAATAATTAATGGTTCCGGCAGCAAAGTCAACCACCTTTTTTTGATAAGCAAAAGCCAAAGAACCGTTATCGGCAAGGGCAACAGTAGAATGCCCCAAACACTCATTGCTAAGGATTACATGAGGGTTAATCCATGAAATATTGGTGTTGTTATCGCTTAAATACCCCGATATGGCTGAGACAGAGGTTCCGTTGGTATTGGTGTAAGTAAAAACAATACTCCCATTGTTATTCATGGCAATTTTGGGCTGGAGTCCAATTATATTCTGGTTCAATTTAACCCAGTGGATATCATTATTGCCTACATCAACAGTGCCAATCATAAAAGAAATGTTCTGTGAAGAACTTCCACCCGAGAAAGCCATCACAGCAATGTGTTGGTTGTTTATATAAGCAAGTCCGACAGAAGGATTAGCCCCGCTATGGCCCGTATCACGACTTGGGCCCCAATTGATTTTTTGGGAGTCTGAGGCATCAAATTGACCGAGATGCGCATAAAATTTTGCACTGCTATCGGACTGGTGAACTTCGATGATACCACCTCCGCCATCAACAGCAACAGTCGGAGTAACTCCATTTGCCCCCTTTAAGTCATCTTCGTCCTGCCAGGTGACCAGTGCACGGCCATCAACGGTTCCTCTTTTGTAGTAGAGTTCATTGTCGTTTTTACAATATACCGCAACTAAATCTAAATGCGCTGAGGTGGTATTTCCTACAACACCAATTGCTGGTTGTGTCCTGTCTGCATGGAGGCTATGCACATTGCCCAGTATAAACTGTCTTGAAGTACTCATGATTTTAAAAAATTTAATTGAGTTTAGAAAAAAGTTGTTCTAACATGAGTCATCCCGAATTTTGGTTAAAAAAGACCTCAGAGAGGTCATCTGTTTGTAGAAAATAATCGAAATGCAATTTTTCGACCTCGGAGAAGTCGTACGTGGCCACTAGGATGTCAAACGGTTCCTGAGCTTGTCGAAGGATCACCGCCGCTTATGCGACCTCTATGATGTTGCTTTTCCTTTTTAATGCATTGATCTACCAATATTTGAATTATCCGAGGCCTAGATCCGGATTTGAAAAAAATCGGGATGACTCATGTTACGCAGCAATAAATTAAAACGGCCGTTTTGAAGGATTGCTTGATGCCACAATATTACAGGCAGGGAGAGAAAAACAGGGTTTGATTTCGTTTCAAAATAGTTCGTTGTGGTTGCGAAATACAGATAAGGCTATTTTTGAAGTAAAATAGCAGGTATTTATACGTGGTTGGCAATAAGTATTTTTGCGGGTATTTATTTTGTAATTATACGCTTAATTTTTTATTCAATAACCGAATCAATAAAATCCATGGAATGCTGTGTACCACAAAATCCAGCCAGTCAATCCAGCCCATTTCTTTTGCACCTCCCAAAATCCATCTGATTTTTCCTAAAATATGCGGTTCAGATTCGAGCGGAAAGGGAGCAAGGCCCAAAGTCAGGCAAAGGATGCCGACGACCCACCAATTGTCAACAGTTTTTAATGCCAGAGACTTGATCGTATTTGCCATGTTGTTGAAAGCATTTTATACTTTTGGAAATGTATTAACCACATCAAGATGTCAGGAGCAAATCTAAAAAAAAGGCATGAAATTGTCGTCACCGATGGCCATACCCTCAATCCGGGAGATTTGAGCTGGCGTAAACTGCAATCGCTGGGAAATCTGGCATTATTCGAACACACCCCCGCCGGAGAAATGGCTGCCAGAGCGGCTGCCGCAACCATACTCATCGTCAATAAAGCACCGGTGGACGCCAGTTTACTGGCACAACTTCCCTTGCTGGAATGCATTTGCGTCACGGCTACCGGCTTTAACAATGTGGACATTGCTGCCGCCAAAGCGCGGGGCATCCCGGTGTGCAATGCTGTTGGATATGGCACGGATTCGGTAGCACAGCACGTTTTTGCTCTTTTACTGGCCTGGCGCAACCAGATTCATGCTTATCAAAGCAGTGTAGCCGCCGGCGACTGGTCACGCAGCCGCGATTTTTGTTATTACCTGAAACCCTTTCGGGAATTGGCCGGTCAAACGATGGGCATCTATGGATTTGGCCGCATCGGACAAAAAGTTGCCGCCGTCGCGCAGGCGTTTGGAATGAATGTATTAGCCTGTCATAAACACCCGGAGCGCGATGCCATGCCTGGGGTGAAGTTTGTAGATTTGGAAGCCTTGTTTGCACAAAGCGATGTAATTTCGCTCCATGCTCCGCTTGGCCCTGAAAATGAAGGTATTGTAAATAAGAACCTGCTGAGCCGGATGAAATCTGATGCGCTGCTGATTAACACTGGGCGCGGAGGGCTGATCCACGAAGGCGATTTGCGGGAAGCACTGCTCCAAAAGTCTATTGGCGGCGCATTGCTGGATGTGTTGTCGAAAGAGCCGCCACTTGAAGAACATCCGCTGTCGGGTCTTGAAAATTGTTTGATTACGCCCCATATCGCCTGGGCCAGCCGGGAAGCCCGGGAGCGACTGATGGAGATTACGGTGGAAAATGTACAGGCTTTTTTAGCGGGAACACCTCAAAATGTAGTAAACGCCTGATTGGTATGGCTCTGAAAATCAGTGTTTTTTCATAAAAACAAACAATGCCGGAGATGGATATTTGTAAAAAGATTACTTATTGGGCGACAGGTTTGCTAATGGTACCGCTTGGAGCATCAGGGCAGGAAATACTTCGGGCACTGGAACCCGGAATGGTTATCAACCACTCGGTCAAAATTCAAACGGGGGTGTATGAGCTTCCCGGCGCCGATAGCCCCGATCAACCCGTTTTGGTCATAGAAGGGGAGGGAACAGTGGTGGATTTTCAGGGGGCAACGCTGTCGGGGAATACCCAACGCAACCGACCGGATCAGTTCAGGGGATTGGCGATCTATATAAGAAATGGCAACAACATCACTGTTAAAAATCTGAAAATCAGAGGATATAAAGTGGCCTTAATGGCCGTTGGTGTAACGGGATTGCAGCTTGAAAATTGTAATTTCAGCTACAATTACCGGCAGCGCCTCTACAGTTTGCGCGAGCGCGAAGACCTGTCCGACTGGCTCAGTTATCACCAAAATGAAAAAGACGAATGGCTTCGGTATGGGGCTGCCATTTACCTGAAGCAATGCAAAAGCGCTGTAGTGCGCGGTGTGACCGTTACCGGAGGGCAAAACGGAATTATGATGACCCGCTGCAACGACGGCCTTTTTTACAACAACAGCATACATTTTAATTCGGGTATTGGCATTGGGTTGTACCGCAGCAGCCGCAACCGGATTCTGGACAACCGCTTAGACTGGAATGTGCGCGGCTATAGCCACGGGTTCTATAGCCGGGGGCAGGACTCGGCGGCTTTACTGTGTTACGAACAAAGCAATGACAATACATTTGCCTACAACTCGGCAACGCATTCCGGGGATGGTTTTTTTCTGTGGGCCGGCCAAACAACAATGGATACGGGAGAAGGGGGCTGCAACAGCAACCTCATCCACAGCAATGATTTTTCGCATTCCCCTACCAACGGCATCGAAGTCACGTTTAGCTCCAATACCATCCTGCGCAACCGCATAGAAGACTGTACTTATGGAATATGGGGCGGCTATAGCTGGCAAAGCCTGATTGGTGGCAACTATCTCGCAAACAACAAATTCGGGATTGCCATCGAACACGGACAGGAAAACTTCCTGATGGCCAACGAGTTGGTTGGCAATGAAACCGGAGTTCAGCTTTGGGAACGCCTGGAACAGCCGGGCGATTGGGGGTATGCCATCAACCGCGACATCAAAAGCCGCAACTATACCATGAACATGAATCTTTTTGATGGCAACCATACCCCGTTGCGGATAGCCGGAACCGACCATGTTGCCATCAATGACAACAACACTTTTCTGGATTTTAAGGAACTTTTGGTTGCTGAAAAGCCCAATGACCAGTTCTTTTTTGTAAAAAACGACGTGTACCAACTTGATGGCTGGAAAGATGCAGAAGCGTTCCGGACAATGAACCGGCAGAACAAACCCGAAGTATTTGCCCGGGATAAAGAGCGCATCAGAAGCCGGTTGCAGCGGTACAATACGCTTGAAAAAGGCCCGCCCTCCGAACCTGATGCAATAAACGCCTCTCTTCCCAAAGAACAGGCCCGCGGACGGGCTTATATTTTGGTCAACGAATGGGGCCCTTATGATTTTCGATCGCCGGTCATCTGGCTGCGCGGCGTGGAAAAAGACCTGTATACGTTCAGTCTTTATGCACCTGCCGGAAACTGGCGCATCACAGGGTCGGAAGGTTTCGGGGGGTTCAGTAAAATGAGCGGGAGCTTCCCGGATACGCTTCGGGTAAGCAAATTAGAAGGAGCAGAAATCCTGAACATCAACCTCGAATATACGGGGGCGGAAATAACCACGCCATTCGGAGAGGTGATTCCCGCCGGAACGCCGGTAACCTTCCGGTTCAACCGTTATGAAAAAACACTTGATTGGCACATCCGGCATTATGCCTACGGAGAAGCATCTGACCCTTTGAAAAACGAAGCAGCTTTCCAACAGCTTAAGACACAGAAACCTTTGTTTGAGCAGCATACAGGCCAACTGGCAGGTCGTTGGTGGGGAAGCCCGGCAGCTGGTGTTCCGGCCGATCAATTTGCGACCTTTGCCACAACAGAATTTACGGCAACACCAGGGCGTTACCGAATCACCGTTACGAGCGACGACGGCCTTCGCCTTTATATAGACGGCAAAAGGCACATTGACCGCTGGACGGTTCACGAGCCTATCCCCGACGAGATCGAAATAGACCTGTCAGGGCATCACAAAATCGAAATCGAACACTTCGAAGCAGGAGGCCTGGGAACACTCGATTTCAGAATAGAGCGCATTTAAATGAATGCCTTATTGCGGTGGAGACAACTAAAGGTGCTGCTACCTGATTTGCAACCATTTTGTCAACCCACACGGTGATGTCAATTCCCGAGATGCCCTTTATTACCCGATGGCTTCGTCCAAATGGGGCATTTGCCCAAACCTTTTCAGGGTAGCAATGTGCGAACGAACTGCCTGCCAGAAAGTGCCGTTGACGACATAAGGAATGTTGAATTCCTCAGCAGTCTGTTTTACAATGGCAGCAATTTTGGGATAGTGAACGTGTGAAATCCCCGGGAACAAATGGTGCTCAATTTGGTAATTCAAACCGCCGATATACCAGGAAAGCCATTTGTTGTCGGGGGCGAAATTGGCTGTCGTACGCATCTGGTGGATGGCCCATTCGTTTTCAATGACACCATTTTCATTAGGCAGAGGGTGGTCCGTACCTTCTACCGTATGTGCCAGTTGAAAAATTACGGTAATGAGCACCCCGGCTACAACGTGCATCAACACAAAACCGGCCAGTACCTCCAGAAAGGGGATGCCCAGGATAAAAACGGGCAAAAAGAACATCATAAAAAAATAGCCTACTTTGACTAAGCTGATCCGTGTAATCAGGATCATGTTTTGGGCTCTGGAATTGGTATTAACCCCATTCCGGACGTGTTTTACAAACTGGATAAAATCCTTCAGGGTTACCCAATATAATGTTGGAATACCATAAAACAAAAAAGCATAAAGCCATTGCAGGCGGTGGATGCGATAGACGGGCGTATGAGGAGAAAACCGCAACATGGAAAGTTTGTCGTCGATGTCTTCATCCATATGCGTCACATTGGTAAATGTATGATGGAGCACATTGTGCTGCAATTTCCAGTTGAAAGCTGAAGCGCCCAGCAGATTTGCCATGTGCCCGGTGATGAAATTAATGTGCCGGTTGGAGGAATAAGCCCCGTGGTTGCCATCGTGCATGATACTCATGCCAATCCCCCCCACACCTATGGCCATGATGAACCATAGAATCAAACTAACCCAAAGTGGAGGTTGAAGACTTAGGAGCAAAGCGAACGGCAGCAGGTAAACAAGCAGTAAAATAATGGTTTTTAGTACCATTGTCCGGTTTGCAAACTTAGAAATGTTGTTCTCCCGGAAGTAAGCATCCACCCTTTTGGTCAGGGTGGGGTAAAAAACACTTTTCCCTTTGTTGATGAATTTTACAGCGTCTTTGCGTTGCATGATGTGGTCGTATTTAAAAAATCAGATCCTGAGCAATTTTTGTTTTTGTTCGGCAAACTCCTCCTCAGTCAACACGCCAAGGTCGCGCAGTTTTCCAAGCTGGGAGATTTGTTCCAGTAAATCCAATTGTTCCAGCCCGGTTTCAGTATCTTTAGGCATGGCTACTGGGTCCGGAGTGACAGCAGCAGGTGGAGCGGGTTGTTCTTCAGGTTTGCGGAAGCCATTTTTTTCAAAAGCCTCAAAATTCTTGCGCGAACGCAGAAAAGCAAGCGCATCGTGCTCATGAATTTTTGCTTTGTCATTAAACCCATAGGCTACTGCGTTTTCCAGATGAAAATAGGCTTTGGTTTCATCTTCCATTAAAGAATAACAGCAAGCCAGGTTGAAATGGAGGGCAGGGTCTTCAAAGCGCAATTCTAATGCCTGTTCAAAGGCGTCGATGGCGTTTTCGTAATCATGTGACCGGAATGCTTCGATCCCGGCTTTTTTATAGTCCATGAGGGCTTCCTGGCTGCGCTTTTTAGGGGCCTGCCTCGATGATGTGCGGGTGGGTGCCTGCTTTTTCAATGGAGGTTCGATCCAATTGTTGACCTGCTGTCGCTTCATGTACTTGGAATTATAACGCTCGTCGAATTCCTCCTGGGGCATCACAAACAGCAATACCGCATCAATGAACCCCAGTAATGCAGGGAACATGATGGCTGGAAAGCCTTCTTCCACGGTGATCATGAAGGTGATCATGAAGGTAATAAAATACAGAACCCCGAGGAATCGCTTACCGAGGTAGAAACGATGCACGCCAAAGATGCCTAGAAAAAGGCCAGTGCTGCAGCTACGTACTTGCTCTTCATATATATTAAGGTGTCTTGTTGCTGAGGTATGGTTTTCGTATAGCTGGCAAATATAGCGTTTCAGTAAACTTTGGCCAAATTGGATAGACCAATAGCCGGTTAAAAGGGGCGCTGCGCACTTGTTTGTGGATGTACGGCAATTATCCGCGCTGAGCATCCAGTTCTTTTTGCATCAAAACGGCATTGTCCTGGTGGAAGGATTCCTGCCCTTTCCGAAACAGGTAACGTTGCCAAAGATGCTCTTCGGGAAAAGGAAGATTTTCCCGGATGCATTGCCTCATGGTTTGAATATAAGACAACGCATCTGAAATGCGCTGAGTCATTTCCTTTTGGGAAACCGTTGCCGGCCCATGCCCCGCGACGAGTAATTCCGGCTGGTATTGTTCCAGTATTTCTGCAGCAAGGTGCAGGGTTTGTTCATAAGCCTCACTGCTGTGATAGATAAAAGGAAACTCCACAGCTGACAGGTAATCTCCGGCCAACCAGATACAACGGCCCTCCCAGGTTGCAAGGGTGAATAAGCCGTCGTTATTGTGGCCTGGTGCCGGGAAAAAAATCAACCGGGTTTTCCCAAGTGCAAACGCTTGCCCCGGTTGGCGCGCCACCACATCTATCTGCGGGTAAAGAGCCGGATAGTCGCGTTCGATATAGTATTCCTGATCCCATTTTTTTACCCGGGCCAGGGCAGCATCCTGGTCTGTTTCCGTGGCAAATGCCTCTGAGGCAATGGTTTTTGCTTCCATAAAGGCCCCGTATCCAATAATGTGGTCGTAATCGGAATGGGTAAACAGTACGTAAACGGGGCGTCCATCCAGAATGTCATCCACATAACGCCGTATGGCCATAACTTCCTCCGGCAACCAGTTGGGGTCAACCACCAGTACCAAATCCGGTGTATCAAGTACCGTAGCTGTTGTCTGGAACAAAGCACTTTCAAAAACACGGATACCGGGAGCGGCGTATTGAATTTTCATGCGGGGGACTTAAATGGTGATCGTAAACGTATATGCACCGTTGCCGGGTTGCTTTTCCTGATTTTGATCAGGGGTCTCCGGGGTATAGACATACTGAAAACCCTGGGGTTGTTCAGCAGCAGCCGGTTGCGCTTTCGGTAAGCGGAAATGCACCTGGATGCGCCTGTGAAACAAAACCCGGATACCCCGGTGCTTGGCCACACTAAACTTCAGCAGGCGCACTACCCGCATGGCTTCTTCATCTAGTCCGTAGCCAAGTCCGCCGATTACCCGTGCGTCAACCACATCGCCTTTGTGGTCAATATCGTACTCGACATGCACCGTACCTTCAACTTTATGCGTTAGGGCTAATTCAGGGTATTGCAGATGCTGCCCGACAAATGCACGCAATGCTTTGTCGCCACCTTCATAAATGGGCTTGTGAATGAAATGTTTGTCTTTTTTTTTATGGTCCATAACAATGCCGGAGTTAAAAAAAACTGAATTTAGAATGAACCGATCATTGACTTTTTCGGTCTAATTTCATAATATTGGGGTGTAATGAGGTAACGGAACAAATCTTTTCAAAGATACACAGTTGAGGATGAAGGAAGCATTGTTTTTGCAGTATTTAGAATTTGAAAAACGATATTCTCCGCATACATTAACGGCCTATCGAAGTGACTTGATTCATTTTTTGACCTATTTGTCACAAAATTATGGCCTTAGCTCTGCCGCTGACATTCGCGCTTCACACATTCGTTCGTGGGTGATTCTGTTAGTTACCGAAGGATTGTCGCCCCGGTCTGTCCAGCGCAAGTTGTCTGTGTTAAAAACCTATTTTCGGTTTTTGCTCAAACGAAGCTACATCAGTGCCAATCCGATGCTGAAGGTAACTACGCCAAAAGCAGGCAAGCGCCTCCCGGTTTCACTGGCAGCAACGGATGTTAGCAAAATGCTTGACCGGATGGATTTCCCTGAAGCTGATTTTGAAACCCTGCGCGACCGGGTCGTGCTCGAATTGTTGTATGCAACCGGGATGCGCCGCTCCGAACTGCTGGGGCTGACGTGGGACAATGTGGATTTGAGCCAGTGCCGGTTGAAAATTTTGGGTAAAGGCGGGAAAGAGCGCCTGGCTCCCTTTGGGGAAAAAATCCGTTCCCGGCTGGTAGAATACAAAACTGCCTGTCAACAGCAATTCCCGGAAGCGGGCAGGTTGGTTGTATTGGATGACAAGGGCAAATCGCCAAACCCAAAGTGGCTGTATAATAAGGTGAAGTTTTACCTCTCCGGTGTTACGACCATTGAACAGCGCAGTCCGCACGTGCTGCGCCATTCCTTTGCCACCCATTTGTCTGACAACGGAGCCGACCTCAATGCCATTAAAGAATTGCTCGGTCATGCCAGTCTGGCCGCTACTCAAATTTATATGCACAACTCGATTGAAAAATTAAAACGGGTTTATGAAAAAGCACACCCCAAAGCCAAAACAGAAGATCCTCCAATTAACCCATGACTACATACCCTGTTACGAATAGGGCGAGTCTTTATTTCTTAACCGTAAAAAAGAGGTCTTATGAGAGTGTTCACAGAAGCAGTTCAGTTTAAAGCAGACCACAAACTGATTGAGTTCATTGAAAAGAAGCTGGGAAAAATGGATCAGTATTTCGACCGGATTGTTGAAGCGCATGTCGTTCTCAAACTTGAAAATGCCGGCCAGGTAAAAGATAAAATTGCAGAAATACGGCTAAATGTGCCAGGAGATACCATCATTGCCAAAGAAAGCAGTAAAACTTTTGAAGCATCTATTGACCAGGCTATTGATGCGCTGAAACGTCAATTGATCAAATACAAAGAAAAAACAAAGGTGGCCAGCGAATAAGGCTTTCACCATAGCCGGTCACCGGCTGACTAAATTTAAGAGCGCCTGCTATTTTTTCGAACTGAAAAACAGCAGGCGCTTCTTCATTTTCAGGAATCTTTTTGAAAACAGTATGGTTATAGGCCCAAAAGCACTACCTTCGCCCCCGAAAACAGAGAACTGAAACAAAAGCAAGAAAAAAATTTAGGAACATTTTTTATTTTGTAGCAAAGTCATATCTTTGCAATCGCTTTTGAGAAAATGATCTCAAAAATGGCTTCAACACTTGAATTTCAGGCATTTTGGCATTTCTATGCGCCCTAACACGGTGTTGCTTATGCCAGCGTAGCTCAGTTGGTAGAGCAGCTGATTTGTAATCAGCTGGTCGGGGGTTCGAGTCCCTCCGCTGGCTCATTTAGCCATTTTTAATGCCTGAATTCAAGAAAGCTTTTTGAAAATTTCGAATTCCCGGGGGTGCGCCGAAGTCGGAGAGTCGGGGCAGACTGTAAATCTGTTGCTTTCAGCTGAATAGGTTCGAATCCTATCACCCCCACACAACATGCGGAAGTAGCTCAGTTGGTAGAGCATCAGCCTTCCAAG
>JABWAJ010000137.1 GCA_013361075.1 Saprospiraceae bacterium
GGCATCATGACATCGAGGATGCACAGGTCGAAGTGCCCACGGCGGAAGGTAGCAAGCCCTGATTCGCCATCGCGGCACAATTTAACTTCGAGGCCTTCACTCTCTAAAAATTCAGTAAGCAGGAAACCAAGGCTGAGGTCGTCTTCGACAATCAGGATGCGGGCGCTGTTTTTCATAGCGGGGAAAACCGTGGTTGAATCGGAACGATTTTTTCGTGAAACCATCATGCCGGTAAAAATACTTCAAAGCGGCTGCCTTTGTTGAGTTCGCTGCTTACGCGGATGAACCCTTTGTGCAATTCCACCATACTTTTTACATAAGCCAGGCCGAGGCCAAACCCTTTTTGTTCGTGCAGGTTGCCCTGGTTGGCGCGCTGAAACTTCTCAAAAATGTGTCCGCACTGGCTGTCGGGGATGCCGATGCCATTGTCTTGTACCCAAATCAGGACCCCCTCGGCCTGCTCCTGAGCCGAAATCCGGATTTCGGGGTTGCCACAGGAATATTTCAGGGCATTGTCGAGCAGGTTGCGAAAAACGTTGCCAAGGTGCAGGCGGTCGCCGAAAACCTCGAATTTGTCTGAAACCCCATCAACCTGTACCGTAGCACCCCGCGCCTCGATTTGCATGCCCATTTCGTCGCAAACAGCTTGCAGGAGGGCCTTCAGGTTTACTTGTTCTTTTTGCAGGCTGTAATCGCCGTTTTCGATGCGGGCCAGGTGGAGCACGCGTTCTACCTGAGCAAGCAGTTTGCTGTTTTCACGCCGGATGACATCCACCATTTGATTGTCTTTCAAATCTTTGTGTTTTTTAACCAGCAGGTTGGTAGCCAGGTTGACATTTGTCAGCGGGGTACGGAATTCGTGGGCCATATTGTTGAAAAAATCTACATTGGTTTCCAACAGGCGTTTTTGCTTCATCAGCGACCAGTTGGCATACCAAAGTACCACCGCCGTAAACAGCAGAATCAGTACGAAGGCGATGATCATGAAGCGCATTTTGCCCATCATGAAGGTTTCTTTATCCGGAAAGTTCAGGTAGGTGAAAGCCGAAGTGTCCGTTGAATCCGACTCGGTGACCATCATGGCACACTGGGGTGGCTGCAAGTCGCCCTGATCGAGAAGCTGAGAAACGGTGCCATCGGGTACCGGTATGTAAAAATCGAGGTCTATGCCCTGTTCTTTTAAAGCGAGTTCAAGGTTGGCCCGGAAGGCCGTATCCAATGCCAGAGAGCCGGATAAGGCCGGAATGCCGGTATCCGGACAAGCCTGTTCGCAGGAGACTGACTTGCCGCTGCAAAGTTGTCCGCCACTGGCCTCTACCGCCGAACAAAGGGCCATGGAGACCTGGCGGTTGAAGATTTCTTCCGACAACTGCCGGGAATACCGCATCCACTCAGCCTGGAAATAGACCAGCCCGATGACAGCCAGGGTGGAAGCGATGAGCAAAACGGGTATCCTGTTCAATGGTATCATGCTACAAAATAAAGCATAAAATAGCCGACCTGCTGCGAAAATAACAAGTGCTTAACAAGTGCCTAACACCTGGGTGACAGCATTCAGATTGACAAGGCCCTACCTTTGTGGTGTTGATTTGACATTCTTTTCTTCACCATTAAATTTTCAACGACATGAAAAACGTAGGTATGACTTTGTTCTTCTTTTTTAGCTTAGCAATCACCCAACTGTCTGCACAAAGCTGCCCGCCTTCGCCAAACTGCCCTCCGGCCTGCTGCGTAAAAACTTGCACACCTGACGGAAAAAGTGCTGCTGTAGATAACAAAACAACCACCGTTGCTGGCCTGATGGCTACCTGTACGCCTGCCCAACTGGAAGCATGCAAAACAGCTGCCGGCACATCTGGTTGCTCCAAATCGGGCAAAAGCGCAGCCCTAACCACAACCGGAAAAGCAACGACCGTTGCCAACAAAACGACTGGCGGCCAGGCAAAAGCAGGATGTACCCAGCCCTGTACAAAACCAGCATCTACCCTGGAACAATAAGCAAAAAACGCCTAAATCATCCGACTAAAAAAGACAGGCGGTCAGAAGGAGATTCTGATCGCCTGTTGTGTTTTGAAACGCAATACGACGAGCTTCGGGTTGCAGGCTTTGCAAGCAATGCCGCATTCCTACACGCTGCGCCCGCTAAACTGTAATGGCTCTGATTTGTCTGTCAGTTCGTGTTTTCTGTCTGACTACTGTTTCACGGCATAACCCATGTAACCTACATTCAGATCGTTGCTCTCTTTCATTTTCACTTTTTTCCCAAACTCCGCATAGGTCAGCTTGCCTTTGGCCCGCTGGCGAAGCAAACCAACCAGTTTGATTGGGTTTACGTTTGGTGACATTCCCTTGAGTTGTTTTATTTCCATGCCGTAAGCAAAGCAAAGTTCTTTCAGTTCAGCAGGTTTAATAAACATTTCGTAAACGTGAAGTCCGGGTTGCACCAATGCAGTTGATTTCCACTCCTGCCAAATTTTTATGATGATGAGCTTGCTTAAAAACGTTCGGTTAATCGTGTCGAAAAAGAACACCCCTCCTGGTTTCAAAACCCTGCTGATTTCTGCAATCGATTTATTTAAATCCCGTACATGCTCTAATACGTCGCAGCAATATACCACGTCAAAACTGTTGTCAGGATAAGGCAATTGCTCTGCCGTACCCGTTTCATAATGGATGCTCAATCCACTTTTTTTTGCATGATTTATGGCTGTCTTGATGGAGTTTTCCGATGGGTCAATGCCTGTAACGGTAAATCCTGCTGCTGCAAATTCTTCGGCTAAAACCCCGCCTCCGCAACCTACATCCAATGCGGTTTTCCCTTTTGCAGACTGTTTTAAAATGCCGGTGTAGTGTTTCAGGAAATACCCAAACCTGCATGGGTTGAACGAAGTTTTTAACAGGCTAAGGAACTCGTTTTCGTTCCACCAAATGTCTTTTTCCGCATTGTAAAATTGGTTGTCAATGCGATTGTAGATGTCATTTGAAATAGTTTGCATATCCTTATTGTTTTAAATTGTGATGCAAAGCTATTTACCTGTTAAGCCTCAATTGATTAACTGCGGTTAAGAAAATTATTTGTTGTCAAAAATTCGTTTTCTCAAACGGCTTAGCGATTGTGGTTCGATACCGAGATAAGCGGCAATGTACTGTTGTGGTATTCGTTGCAGGGTTTGCGGTTGTCGCTGAATAAGGTCCAAATATCTCTCTTCTACCGATTTAAACCGGATTTCCTGAATGCGGTTCATCATGGCTGCATGGCTCCTCCGCACCAGTTGTATGTGTCCGTCTTTGAACTTAGGATATTTCTCCATGAGGCTAAAAAAATCATTGCGATTGATAACTTCAATGGTACTATCCTCCACTGCCTGAATGTTGTAAACGGTAGGTGTTTGATTTTCTAAGCTGTGCAAGTCAGCAACCCACCAATCCTCAAAACTGAAATGAGTTACGCTTTCGTGTAAATTGTCGTCTACTGAGTAGGTGCGAAAGGAACCATGCTCTACATAAGCCACCCGCTTGCAAATTTCGCCTTCTTGCAGAATGTGTTCTTTTCGTTTTATCTCAAGTGTATTGAACCGCGATAAAATGTCAGTCAGTTGACTGTCAGAAAACCATCCTGTTGATTGCAAAAAATTAGTTAGTCGTGTCATAAGTAACCTGATTTCCTGGCAGCGCTGTTGTCCGAACATGAGGCTTTCACAGGCGATGCCCTATTCATTCAGAGATCCAAAAGATAACACATTGAGTCATTGGTTTACAAGTTTTTAAAAAAGTGAAGTTATGTTTTTTCATAAATCCTGATTACTGCTCCCCCTGATAGGGCTTCAATTCTCCCATTTCACCATTGGCGCGTCTTTTTTGAGTTGCCTCCATTTGTTCTTTTGTGGTCATTACAAACGGGCCTCCATAGACAATCGGTTCATTGATTGGTTTGGCCGTGGCAAACATGAATTCCAGTCCTTCCGGGCCTGCATCTATCACGACAAGGTTTCCCTCCTGGCTGAAGTTGATCAGGGTTTGCCCCTTCACTTCGCTGCCTCCTGTTTTTCCATTCCCACTCAACCCATAGGCGAAGGCCATCTCTTTTGCCTCTAATTCGATGGATTTTCCGGGTTTCAGGTACACATGAAGCAAGTTTACGGCGGTTACCATTTGGAAAGGGGAAGTCTTTGCCCCAAAGTTGCCGTGTATAATCCTGACTTTATGGTCTTCTGTTATGACTTCCGGTACGTCATTCGCATTGGCATGGATCGCTTTTGGAGCAACCCACCGGTTGGCTTCACTATGGTTAAACCATATTTGAAACCCGTGGGTATCAACACCGGATTCCCGTGGAAACTCATCATGAAACATTCCGCTTCCTGCCTGCGAAATATGAAATCCTCCGGGTTCGATATAGCTAAAATCGCCTAAGCTGTCCCTGTTGATGAAGCCTTGCGGGCTATCCGGAAGCATGTAGGTCATTACGGAAATGCCTGCGTGTGGATGTGGACCAAATACCGCCTGATTCATGTGGTATTCTGTGAAAACCAAAACGGGTTCAATGGGAAATGAATGCGCCATGATGTCCACACCGTTTAGCCCCGGGAAGGCTTGTTTGAATTGAAATTCTGTTTTTCGAAGAATTGATTTATTCATTACACGCGTTTTAGCATTTAAAATTAATGGTTAAATAGCATATTGATAAATACGCAACATTCCGGGCAAAAAATTTTACCCTACATTGGCAATAATCTTTTTCAGAACATTAATGGCAATGGCTCTTTCTTCGCCGGAGACGCCAATCAAAGCGTCTTCAATGGATTGATGGGCACATGTTGCCGTCTCCTTTTTCAGTTGCTTCCCTAAATCGGTTAAGAAAATTCTAAAAACTCTCCGGTCATTAGGGTCGTCTTGCCGTTTAACGATTCCCTCTCTTTCGAGGATGTCAACAATACGGGTTACATTAGCCCTGTTCCGGTTCGTACACAGGGCTAATTCACTTTGTTGAAGTCCGTCATTCTGCCACAAATGCGCCAGTAACCTGAACTGATCCGGTGTGATCGGCAGGTTCCGGTCCTTCATCAGCTTTCCAAGATGTCTGTACATAGCGGTATGAGCCATACCCAGCACCCTTCCAAAAGACGTTTCAAACTTAAATGCTTCCATGTGAATAGTTAAATACGCAACAAAAATATGGGGTACATTTTTAATCTGCAAGTTTTTTTTACACCTGGCATCTGAGGCCGATGCGGTTGGCGCTTAATCCTTCCTGACCGCCCGGAGGCACATAAAAGCCGGAAAATCGTTCAACTCTTTAAAATGCCTGGGGTCCAGCGCTTCAAACTCCGGCGTCGGTTTGGGTTCAATCAATTTATCCACATAAAAACCATTGTCGGTGATCGGCGCCAGACATTCGCCCAGCGGCCTTCGGAAACTATTGACCTCCACCGGTTTTCCGAATCCTTTCCAGATCCCTTTGACGTGTTCGATGTCGAAATACCTTTTCGAGTTGAAGTAATTGTATTCAAAAAAAGGATGTTCTATAGAAATAACAAGGATTCCTTTTGGCTTTAAAACCCGGTAAAACTCCCGGATGGTTAAGGTCCAGTCCTGAACATAATGCAAGGCCAAAGCGCAAAGCACGACATCAAAAGATTCGTCTTCAAGCATGTGACATGGCATAGATAAGTCATGAACAAAAAAATCTCCGGCATCCGGGTTTCGTTCTTTGGCCAGTTGTACCATGGTGGGGCTGATGTCAAAACCGGTGATGCTGGCACCTTTTGACAGCAAAATTTCGGCGTATTTACCCGGGCCGCAAGCCGCATCCAGAATTGATTTGCCTTCAATTTGAGGGATCAACTCCAGGGTATTGGGTCGGTCGTAATAAGCGTTGTGGGGTTTGTGGTCAATCAACGCATTGTACCTTTCCGCCATCTGTTCATAAGCGGAAAGGATTTTTTCCCGGATTAACTCCATGCGGTTGTTGTTTTGGGAAAGATAAGACCTTTGAGCCGTTTCTGTGATGGAAACTTTATTGAGGTTGTGCCGTACGGAAAGAATTTGATCTTCTTTTACAAATCCTTTACATCGTTTTACATCTGAAAAACGGTATGGTCGTTCTGAACCCGCACCTTTGTCCTATTGCATCACCAAACAGACAACGTCATGCGCATTTCCATTCTTGCTTTTTTGCTCCTGCTTCAATCCTTCATGGCGTGCCAGCGAAGTGAAGAAACGACAGTACCGATGACCGCGAGCATCGGATTTCCATCCATTCCCGGCGGGTCGCTAACCCCGGAAGCCGAGGAAACTCCGGCAACCAACCTCATTTTTCAATCCACCGATGGCGGGCAAACGTGGCAGGATGTCAGCAACGGACTGCCGGCAACGTTGGAGGTCCGGAGGATTTTTGCCACCGGCGAAGAAATCTTTCTGGGCACTGCAAACGGGTTGTACCGCAGCAGCACCCACGCAAAGGCTCCGAAATGGCGAAAAGAACAACTCCTGGAAGAAAGAATTACTGAAATTTTCCCTGGTCGGGCCGGGCTATACGTCTGCAACTACGAGAAGGGCTTTTTTCAGGAAATTATAGCCGGCACAGGCATGTGGAAACCGGTGTATACCACCTTGAAAGACAAGAGCGTACGCACCGTTTTAGAAACACCTGACGGTTCTGTTTTCGTTGGTTGCGACAATGGCATTTTCAAATCTACAGACAAAGGCCAAACCTGGAAACAGGTTTTTGACAAAGGCATGGTCCTGAATCTCGTTGAAGCCAATGGCGTACTAATCAGCGGCGGCTCCGAAGGGGTGTTGCGCTCAACCGATGGGGGCGAACACTGGGAAAGTGTACTCGACGAAAATATCCTGGCCAAAAAAACAGGACGCCTCAATGAAAGTTTCGTTACGATCCTTGGCACGAAAGACGCCACAAAAATCAATCCGGAAGGCATCACCAGCAGGCTGCGGATTTCCCATGATGGAGGTAAGACCTGGCAACGCATGGAGCCGACCCTCCCGCCGGTAGCCGGCGTATACGACCTGGAGGAACGCCTTTCCGATGCTCTGGACCTTTACGACATTGTGCAGGTCGGCGAATACCTTTTCTGCAGTTTTGATACCGGCATTTTCCGCTCTGCTGACAAAGGCAAATCATGGGAACCTGTGCTCCGCCCTTCGAAGAAGGATGGCGTCTATAATTTTGCGGTTTCGGGTAAGGTAATTTATGCCCTGGTAACAACGGGAGGATGCTGATATAACCTGCCTGATATTTTTCAGAATGATGATGAACAGGTTGCTTAATACATCCATTTCGCATCATTTTCTATCACATCCCTGTACCTGTACGCTGCTATTTTTTCTATCAAATCTTTGGGCAAAGGTTCATCATACGGAAATTGAATGGTGTCTTTGCCTGTTTTATAGGAAGACAACTCACTTCTGAACGGTTCTAATGACGGCCCTGTGGGCATGAACCTCAGATAGGTTTTAAAGGCGGCATAGGAAAACAGAATCCTTTTTTCAATGAATACCGGTTGTCCCCACTTCAATTCTTCTGTTGCATTGGGTGCGATGGATTTTAATAAAGCATGCATTTCCTGCAGCTTTTCCTGTGCCTGTTCAGGCGCTGATTGCCAGTATTCTGCTACTGTTTTTGGTTTTGTCATATGCCCATGGTTTTGGTTATCTACAAAAGTAAAAAAATACCCACACCCGCTGACAAAACAATTTCTCAGGAATCAGGAGATCCAGATCCCTGCACAACCTCCGCTGGCGCCTTATTATAAACCTCCAAACATTCATTAATCGGCCGCCCGTTGGTATGGATGCACTCACAGAAATCATAACAGGCATTGGGTTTGTTGCTGTCCGGGCATTGCCGCTGACAAGAGGGTAAAGTATTGAATGGCTGTATGTTAAAGATGTTTAAAGCAGTCAGAACGACTAAAAAAATGGCAGCAAACACCCCTGCAACGAAAGCGGTCGGAAACCGGTTGCTCGCAATTTTTGGTTTGGGAATAACCTCTTGTGTTGCCGGGAATTTGAAGGGAAGTATAAATTTTAGTTTGTGGTAGTCCCAGCAAAGCAGGTACAAGTTGGCCAATACCATCAATGGGGAAGAAAGCAGAGAGCCTACAAAGCGCGTCGACAGCGTCAGGATGAAAATGTTCAGGATGAGCGGAAAATAAATGACTGCGCCTAAGGTGGCCGTACGGGGAATCAGCAGCATGATGGCCGCAGCCATTTGCAATACGCCAATAAAGGTGTAGTAAAAACCGGTTTGGAATAAAGCGTCTAAATAATGCCCCATGGGGTGATTAACGGCTAAATCGGTGAACCGCTCGCCAGCGATTTTCACGTAACCTGAAGGCAAAAATCCGGCGGCCAGGGAGACACGGCAAAAAATAGAAAAAAGCTGGTGCCATCGGTTTTCTCTTACCCGGGCATGCATGCGGTCAAGGTTAGAAAGTATGCTCATGGATGATTTTTGTATTAAGTCTGGTGAATTTTAGTTCATGGGGCAAGGAGCAAGTGAGCAATTTAGTGTTGATTATTTTTCAACTTGATTCGTCCTTTGCCTATTTGCCAACTTGCCTATTTGCCAACTTGCCTATTTGCGAATTTGCCTATTTGCCTATTTGCCAACTTGCCTATTTGCGAATTTGCCTATTTGCCAACTTGCCTATTTGCGAATTTGCCTATTTGCCAACTTGCCTATTTGCCCCTTACCTCCTATCCAGCGCCCGAATTTCATTTTTATACTTAGGCGGCAGGATCATCACTTTCAGCAGCCAGTCAGCCTTCAGGTGCGTAGCCAGTTGGTACAACCCGATCAAAGGCTTTAGCAAAGAGGTCTTCCGGAAGCCAAGCAACTCCCCTACCCGCTTCGGCACAACCAGCATCTGCGACTCCACCAAAATCCTGTAGCGCATCGCGCCGAGGTGCCTGCGAAACTGCAAAAACAAGTCGTCGGTGTAAGTACTGTGCTCTAAGTTCTGGTGCAGGTGCATTTGCCGCATCTTTTCCCAGGCTTCAAAGGATTGGGGCAAATCCTTCACCCCCATCCGGCTTCCGACCCGGTAAAAGACATCGAACACTTCCTCTTTTTCAACCACAGTCAGCGGACGTTCCAGCAATTCAAAAGATCGGATGGAGTAATCGACGAGCATGAAAAGTACATCGCGGTAAGCCCAATCGGGAATGCGTGCACCGCGCTTCGCTTCCACGTCGGCATGGATGGCTGCCATGGCATCAATGGCACGCAGAGCGGCCTGTTGTTCTGAAAAGACAATTGCCCGGGCGTAGGAAACCGTAGAGAACAGCCGCCCAAGCGGGTCGGCAGGGAGGCGGCCGGTGAAGTACAGCCAGTCTACCGCCTTATTGAGTGCAAATTCTGCAGCAGCGCCGGCGAATATGAACAGGATGGTGTCGCTCTTCCCCCAGATCTGCCGTACGACTGAATGTTGATCTACGAAATAATTCATAAAAAGTACTTTGAAATGCAAAGTACGTATAAAAAAACATAACCTGCAATAGTAAGGCTCACTAAGCCACCTACGAGCCGCGCAAAATCTTCTCCATTTTTCTGCCTTTTGCCAGCTCATCCACCAACTTATCCAAATACCGCACCTGCCGCGTCAAAGGGTTTTCGATGTCCTCGATCCGATAGCCGCAGATTACCCCGGTGATGAGGTCCGCGTTTGGGTTTAGGGAAGCTTGTTGGAAAAATGCTTCGAATGTTACTTTGGCTTCAATCAGTTCCTGTAGTTTTTTGTCATCGAAACCGGTTAACCACACGATGACCTGGTGCAATTCCTCTTTGGTCCTGCCTTTCTTTTCCACTTTTTCAACATACATAGGATAGACAGAAGCAAAAGTCATTTTTGCGATGCGCTGATGGTGGGTGTCCGAATTGTTCATACGCGGTGTATTTGTTTTAAAATTACCTTGCCGGTTTGGGAATAGCCAGTAGGTAAACGATGACAACTAAAGTGGCGGTTGCCGTTGTGATGAATGCCGTTGTTGCCCCAAACCGGAGCCAAATGAACCCTGCCAGCGAACTTGCCAGCATGGTACAGATGCTTTGCAATCCGGAAAACGTGCCGATTGCGGTGGCGGTGTCTTTCTTGTCAATGATGTTGGATATCCAGGCTTTTGAAACCCCTTCTGTTGCTGAGGCATAAATGCCGTAAAGAAAAAACAGCCCGAAAAATAAATAAAGATCGGTATTCAGTGCCATTCCAAAATACACTGCTGCAAACAAAAATAGTCCAATGATGAAAATTGTTTTCAGCCCTGCTTTGTCGGCAAGTATGCAAACGGGAAAAGCAAACAAAGCATAGACAAGGTTATAAAAAATGTACAGGGCAATTACCATCGTGTCGTCGAGCCCTGACTGCTTTGCCTGCAGCAACAGAAAAACATCGGAGCTGTTAAACAGCGTAAACATCAAAAGCCCGGTTACCAATTTCCTGTATTCAATGGGGCTTACCTTCCAATATTTCAGGAATGAAAAAAATGGCGTTTTTACCCGGAGTTTGCCCTCATTCCCTTTTTTATCTTTCAGGTACAACGAAGATAAAACCGCAAACAACCCTGGAATAAAAGCAAGGTAAAAAAGCGTTTGGTAGTCTTGCGGGTAGCAATACAAATACAGCAAAGCCAGGGAAGGTCCGATAACGGCACCGAAGGTATCCATGGAGCGGTGAAATCCGAAAACTTTTCCCTTTGTCTGCGGCGTTGCTTCGTCTGAAAGCAGGGCATCGCGTGCACCTGTCCGAAGGCCTTTTCCGATACGGTCAATGGTGCGTGCAAAAAATATCCAAAGCGGGTAGGTAAAGACTGCCATCATTGGCTTGGCAATTGAGCTGAAAGCATAACCGAGTTGCACGAATGGAACCCGTTTTCCGGAAAGGTCGGAAAGCTTCCCGAAATAGCCTTTGCTCAATCCTGCCGTTGCTTCAGCTACTCCTTCCAGTATTCCGATAAGCACAATCGAAAAACCAATGGTCTTTAAATAAATGGGCATGATTGGATACAGCATCTC
>JABWAJ010000138.1 GCA_013361075.1 Saprospiraceae bacterium
ATTTACGAGGAACAATACGATACCACTGCGCTCCGCATTTACCGCGAAAACCTGCCTGGCTATAAGGTGGTGGGCATTGATTGCAATGCAATTATTCCGGCGCTGGGCGCCCTGCACTGCATTACCAAAACGGTGGGCGTCAATGACCCGCTATGGATTGCCCATGCGCGCCTTCGCGATACCTACGATGCTGTCAATGATTACCCGGTTTCGGCCAAAATCCGCCACCGGAGTGGCATCTCCGGCGCTACGCTTTATTACCGGACAACAGCAACGGGGCCTTATACCGACGTTGTCATGAACTTGACAGATGCGGCGGAGAGCATCTGGTCGGCAAACATTCCTGCACAACCGGCCGGCACAGAAATTCAATACTATATCCACGCAGCAGCCCTTTCCGGGAAACAACAGGTGCGCCCGATCGTAGCACCCGAGGGCTATTTCCGCTTTCGCGTAAAAGCCATGGACGCGCCGGTTGCCAAAGCAACTTACGACAAAGAACGCACCTGCATTGAAGAGGGTATTCAGTTTTTTGACCTGACGGAAAGTCCGGTGGAAAACCGGCTCTGGAGCTTCCCGGGTGGCGAACCGGCAACGTCAACGGATGCCAACCCAACGGTGGTGTACAGCACCCCCGGGACGTACACCTTCACGCTCTCGGTATCGAATGCTGCCGGTAGCAACCTGGCGACCTACTCCGATGCGTTGGTGGTAGAAGCCGGAGTGTTGCCTTTCTACGAAAATTTTCAAACCAACAACTGGGTCGTGGAAAACCCTGGCAACGACGGGGCTTACTGGCGTTCCGTCAACACTACCTGCTCCGGTCCTTGCTTCCGCATGGATAATTTCAGCTTCAGCACCCGCAATACGGACGATTTCCTGCGCTCGGCGATTGACTTGCGTGGTGTTTCGGGCCCAACCGAATTCAGTTTCGATGTGGCCTACGCACCCCGTGGTGCCACGACGGATATTCTACGGGTAAACGTCATTCGTTGCAACGGCGATAAAGTACCGGTATACACCAAATATGGCAATGCCCTGGCCACCGCTCCTCCAAGTACTGCTGCCTTTACGCCCGCCAACTGCAGCCAGTGGCGGCATGAAATTGTGGACATTTCAGCATTTGCCGGCGAAATCATCACCATAGAATTTGAAAATATTGGCGGTAACGGCAACCGGGTCTACGTGGACAACCTCGATTTCAGTGGTGCCGGCGTTCCCAATCTTGCGCCTTTTATTACCCTGAACGAGCCGCAGAGTGGCACATTTGAGGTGGAGGTTTTGCCCGAACTGAATCTTGCTGCTGTTTCCGGGGATCCGGATGGCACGGTTGATTCGGTTGAGTTTCTGGTGAATGGTGCCGTAGTTGGCACGTTGTACGAAGCACCTTACCAGTTGAGCTTTTCTCCGCAGAGCTTTGGAACCTATTCCATCGAAGCGCGTGCCACCGACAACGACGGCGCGGTTGCCCTTTCTTCGACATCGGTTCTTACCTTCCAGATGCCCGTTGGTGTTGAGGAAGAAGTAGCCGGAATCGGACTGCTGCGGGTGTTTCCCAATCCTGCAAGAGAACAGGCAACCCTGGAGTTACAAACGCGCGAAAATGCGGTGCTGACCTATCGGTTATTGGACGTAAACGGTCGGGAAATTCAGCGCAATACGTGGGTAACTGCTGCCGGGATGAATACCAGAAGCATAGACCTTAGTCTCTTGCCGGCAGGGATATATTGTGTGTTGCTGGGCGGAGAAGATGCCGTGGTGGCGAGGAAGCTGGTAAAAAAATAACTTCTATTTTTTAGTGCTAAAGCGGCAAAAAAAGCTCCACTTGATCACTCAACCGCTGAATCAGCAAATCGGCGATGCGGCGCGTGAGTTCCTGTTCCTGCCCGGCAAAAACGATCCACTCTTCTTCGGTGAAATGCCCGATAATGACGCCGGTCAGCAGGTTTCTGAAATGCAGGTCGCGCCGGATGCTGTTGGCGATGAATGCCAGCTTTTCAGGCCGGTTAAGCTGGAAAAACGAGCCCTTTGATTTTTGAAGGTATTGCCTGAAAATTTGCAACAGCAACTCATTTTGCAGCTTGAGGATGGGCCGGAGCGTGGCGTTTTGGAAATGCCCGGCGCTGTTCTCCGGATTTTCAGTTAAGTTTACCTGAATAGCTGGGCGAAGGCGTTGCAGCCCGGTATTTCTGTCCTGATTCATAACAAGACAACATTTTCCGGGGCTGCTTGTTTTGCTTTCCAGCCAATAAAAGGTTTCATGCTGCATTACAAAATCCATCGCCTGCCTGCGGATGCTCCGTGGCTCGTTTTCATTCACGGGGCAGGCGGCGCTATTGCCACCTGGAAATACCAGACAGAAGCCTTCAAACCCTTCTTCAACCTGTTGTTGCTCGACCTGCGCGATCATGGTTTGTCTAAAGATGTGAAACCGGTGTTTACAAGCTACAATTTTGACATTGTTTGCGAAGACATCCTGAAAGTAATCGACCATTTGAAAATAAAACAGGCGAATTTTATTTCGCTCTCCCTCGGCAGCGCCATTCTCCAGCGCCTTGATCAGCGCCGACCGGAATTAGTGGATAAAATGGTGATGGCAGGCGGCATTTTCCGGGCTACCCTCAAAATGCGCGTGCTGGTACATGCTTCAAAATTGCTCAACCTTGTGCTGCCTTACCGCCATATTTATGCCCTGTTTTCCCTGATTATTTTGCCCAAAAAGAACCATGAAAAATCGAGGCGGCTTTACCGCCAGCAAGCCAGGCAGCTCACCCAGGCCGAGTACATGAAATGGGTCGGCCTGTACGGCGAATTTTTCAAAGTGCTGGATGAGTGCTTCTACCGGCCACTACAAAAGTGGAGTCTTGTTGTGATGGGCGCTGAAGATCATGTCTTCTTCAAAGCAGCACGCCGTTTCGTTGCACAGCAGGAAAAAGCAACCCTTGTGGTCATTGAGCGATGCGGCCACATCTGCAACATCGAGCAGTGGCAGCGATTTAACAGGGAAGCCCTGGCATTTCTAAAGGAGAAACCGTAAGCATTGGGGGAATTTATCGTCGGACACTTACAATGCACCTCAAAACTCCACCGCATAAGGGTAAATGCACTTATTGATCGCTTCAACCGCTTTAGCAAACCGCGTTTCCCAATTTCCGCTTATTTCTACCACCTCAATCTGATGTTCCGTCAAAATTTTCCGGTGCGAAAGGTCCAATGCGTTTCTTTCTGCTTCATCCAGCCTTGTTCCATCCTGCACGTATTCAACATCGTTGTTGAGGTAAAGGCAGAGTGCCGCTTTATTGGAGTTGTAAATATCCCGGGTTACTTCCAGTTTTTTGCCAAAAATAAATGCTGCATACGATTTTGTGGTATAAATATTGGTATCAATAATGACCAGCGGGCTGTTGCCGGAAGCGGCCTGGTCAATCCGGGTTGCATGTTCGGTGGCTACAAGCTGCAAATCCTCAAAGCTGAATGCCGTTGAGTCAGCAATAATTTCTCTTGCTGTTTCCAAAACACAGTTGCAATTAAAATGCTTAGCCAATTGGGTTGTGAGGGTTGTTTTACCTGTAGATTCTGTTCCCAATACCACCACCTTGACTGCGAAATCCGGCTTTACGCTGTCCGGCAAAAAACGCCAGTTAGACAATACGTCATTGCGAATGGCAGTAGCCGAAACAGGGAAATTTTTTCGGGGCATGTCAAAGGCAATGTGCTGAATCCCCATAAAGCGGGCAACGAGTTCGCCGTATTCTTCTGAGGTAATTAGCAGGGAATGGTCAGGAAATTGTTTTTTAAAAATGACTGCCCAGATTCGGGACGCTTCAGCAGATGTTTTTGAAGTATTGGGCAACTCGCTTTCCAGATAGTTGAAAATTTTTACTTCTATTCTTTGTTCACGTTCAAATGTTTTTTCAATCCACCGACTCCTGACCGTATCCGGAATGGGTTCCTTGTCGCTGCAACAAACCAAAATCGTTAGAAAATCGCATTTTGTCAGGGCAAAATTGATCATCGCTTCGTGCCCTTTATGAAAAGGCAGAAATTTTCCAAAAACAAATGCTTTAGTAAGCGCCGGGGATTTCAAGATTTTGCTGTTTTTTTCGCCAGTAAATCAATCCAAAAGATGCCATGCCAAGAAAAATTAAATATTCGAGCGACAAAAAATAGATGCCTTTTTTAAAGTACAAACCTACACAAACCACATCTACTGCAATCCACAAATACCAGGTCTCTATTTTCTTTTTTGCAAGCAGCACTGTGGCGACAATGCTGGAAACCATAACAAAGGAGTCGGCAAAAGGATAAGCCGCTTTGATTTTAAAATAAGCAGGAAAATACACATGAATATTGGTGAAAAGAAACCCGGAAGCCATTGTGCCGCTCAGGATAATGGCAGCAAGAATTATTCTGTTACTCAAACTGATCGCTGTAATTTTGTTTTCGAGCGTTTTTGTGCCCCACTTTTGCCAGCCATAAAGGGTTACTGCGAAAAAATAAACCTGCAGAAACATATCCGCATAGAGTTGGACCTGAAAAAACAAAATGAATAAAAAAAACTCATTCACAATTCCTGTTGGCCAGGTCAGGATGTTTGCTTTTGCAGCAAAATAAACAGATGCCAGCCCGAATAAAGTGCCGAACAATTCAACGTAGCTGATGGGATAACCTAAAATTTTAACAGCAATATTGGCAATGTCAAAAAAATGCATCAGAAGCTGTATTTGATGGAAGCATAAAAATTTGTTGGTGCCTGCACAAAGTACTTTTTACTTCCGTCAAAGTCAATATAGCCGTTATTGAAGTATTGAGTGTTGGTGATGTTGTTTGCAAATATACCCAATTGAACCTTTTTAAAGTCATACGTAACCCGTGCGTTTACATAAAAATAATTTTCAAGGGTAGCCGTGTTGGCAAAATCAATGAATGATTCATCCTGGTAACGGCCAATAATGGCAACTGAAAAACCTTTTTGAAAATAAACAACTTCCTGATTGATGATGATTAGCGGCGTTAAAATCGGGGTGAACTCAATTTTCTGCTCTTTAATGCGGCTGTAATTGAAAGAAGAATTGTTGACCAGCGAGAAATGGTCAGATAATTTGTAGTGGAGACTCAACTCAACACCTGCGCGGATGCTCTGTTCCACCTTGTTCGTGAGTGCAAGGCCATTGGGTCCGAATTTCCCGTCCAGAACGATTTCATTGTTGAAATCCATATAATAAAGATTCAAATTGAAATTCACCCGCTGCGATTGATGCCTGAAGCCAAACTCCTGATTGAAAACAGTTTCAGGCGTTTTGTTTGACAGGATTGCCTGGCCTGTACTGTCGGCCAATAAATCATCATTGCCACCGAACAAATCGTTTCGGGTAGGCTCCCTGCCGGTACTGCCTGCACTGTAATAAAGTACCGAATTGGGTTTTATTGCAACACTTATTCCGGCTTTTGGATTGACAAATTGCCATTGTATTTTTTCAAATGGTACGCTGCCCCGGTAGTCAAATGAAGAAAACCGATACTGAACATCGGCAAAAAGAGTAACCCGTTTTACCGAATAATCTGCTTTTATGAAAGTACTTGCTTCCTGCTTGTAGCCGGTGTTTTCATAGAGTTTTCCTACTGCTTTTTCACTTCCGGTGTGTCTGCGTTGATAGGTATTTCCATGAACCCCTGTTGTCAGATTGAATTGTTTTTTTGAAAACGTATAATTGCTGAAAAAGCCAACGAGGTTTGACTGAAAAGCGTAGTTGTAAAGCTCAGCAGTTGTGGGTAATCCTAAAAAATTATTCAGGTTAAAGTCATAATTCCCTTTTAAAAAGGTATAGTACACACTCGATTGGATGGAGGAATACCGATTTAATTGCCAATTGTTTTGAAGCTGGGCGAGGCATTGGGTAAATTGATCCCGTTCGTTTTTATTTGCATTAAATCTTCTGTCTATTTTAATTAAAGAATCCGGAACCCCCAGCCAGGCTAATTGATTTTGCTGACGCCCGGCGAGCAGGTTTATTTTCCAGGTTGTTTTGTCATAAAATAAACCGGAACTGAGAAAAATTGATTGCGCATTATTGGAAGAATTGTATTTATATCCTTCAGAAAAAACTTCTGAAGCCCTAACATAAAGGGCTTTTCCTTTTTTTACCCCGCTATTGTATTCTGCAAAGGCCCTTAAACTATTGAAAGAACCGTAGCCCAAACCAACTGTTGTTTTAGCCGGGTCATGAAGATTGGGAGAAAATAACTGCACGCTGCCCCCGTAACTGGCAACGCCATTTTTGGAGGTGCCAACGCCCCGCTGAATTTGAATTTTGCTTACTGAATTGAAGATGTCGGGATAATTTGAAAAATAAGCACCCTGATCTTCCGGTTCATTCAAAGAAACACCGTCAAGCGAAATGTTGATCCTTGTCTGGTCAATTCCCCTTAATCTAAAATAGGAATAACCCTGTGCATTTCCCGCGTCAGAATAATTGGTGACGGATGGCGTTTCCGCAAGCAAAAACGAAGGTTCCTGCCCTGTTGACTTTATTTTCAACTCTTTTGAGCTGATGTTTTGAAAAGTAATCGGGGTCAGTTTGTCGGCTTGATAGATGACAATGACTTCTTTCAGGGTCCTTGCAGTATCCAGTCGTAAAGTGTCCTGGCCTTGAATTTGCCGGCTAAACAATGAAACTAAAAAGAAAAGTATCCAATACCTTGTCATCTTTTGTTGTTGTTTTGCCGGCAAATTAACAGCGTCCTCAGAGAGGAGATTCAGTTGCGCTAAAATGACTCAACTGCCTCCATTTCATCTTCATACACATCAAAAACAGTAATTAGCTGCGTAACCGTAAGAACGTCGTTCACTTTATCCGGTAAGTTACAAATCTTTAATTTCCCTCCACGATTAACCGTTCTGGTGTAAGAACTTATCAACTCTCCAACGCCTGAAGAATCAATGGTTGTTACCCCTTCCATATTGATGAGAATTTTAGTAGCACCACTATTTAAGCAGTCATCTACCCCGGCTCTCAAAGAAATATCGCCGGCACCAATGGTAATCTTGCCTTTGGGATACAATACACTTACTCCCATAATATCTTGAACCTCAATTTTCATAATTCGTTTTTTTTTTGTTAAAGAATTAAGTTTTACTTCAAAAGCTTTTGCTTTGCGGCAAAAATAGAAAGAATGAGTAAAAGTTTTACATTACGGCAATATTTCATATTTGTATGGGTGCATAGCCCTGAGAACCTTTCCTTTTTTCCTCAAAATTCCCGATCTTGCACCCATGGAAACGATCCGCAAAGACATCCTGGAAACGCCCGTTGAATTCCTGAAAGGCGTGGGGCCGGCGAAGGGCGAGTTGCTGAAAAAGGAGTTGCGCTTGTACACCTTTGGCGATCTGTTGCAGCATTATCCCTACCGCTATGTAGACAAAACGAAATTTCACCGCATCCGCGAACTGAACGAAGACAGCGGCAGTGTGCAGCTCAAAGGGGTATTGCGCCGTTTGTCCATCATGGGCGAAGGCCCGAAAAAGCGATTGGTCGGGCAGTTTCGCGACGACAGCGGGGTGATGGATCTGGTGTGGTTTACAGGCATCCACTGGTTGGAAAAAGCCCTCGTGGTGGGCACTGAATACGTAGTTTATGGCCGGGTGAATGCTTATGGCAACATGCTGAGTATCCCTCACCCTGAAATGGAAGTGGCTACGCCTGAAAACTTAGAGCGCGCCCCGGCGTTTGCGCCCGTGTATCCGGGAACGGAAAAACTGAATGCCAAAAACTTAGACGCCAAAGCGCTGCGCCGCCTGCTGCAAAGCTTGTTTGAAAAGCTCCAGCCCGGCGATCTGCCGGAAACACTGCCGGCGTACCTCGTTGAAAAATTACACTTCCCCCCGCGCTACGATGCCCTGCGCGGCATCCATTTCCCGAAAACCCAGGAAGAATTAGATGCTGCCCGCAACCGACTCAAATTCGAGGAATTGTTTTTCCTTCAATTGCGCCTGCTGCAACTCAAGCGCCGCAGGAAAGACGAGGTAAAAAGCTATGTGTTTGATAAAATTGGTGATTACTTCAACCGCTTTTACGCCGAAAAGCTGCCATTTGAGCTCACCGGCGCACAAAAGCGCGTACTCAAAGAAATCCGCCGCGATTTTGCATCGGGCAGACAAACCAACCGCCTCATCCAGGGCGATGTAGGCAGCGGCAAAACCATTGTGGCACTGATGGCCATGCTCATGGCTTTGGACAATGGTTTTCAGGCCTGCATGATGGCACCTACCGAAATCCTGGCACAGCAGCATTTCCTTTCGGTCAGTGCCTACCTCGAAGGCATGGACCTCCGCGTAGAATTCCTCTCCGGCACTATAAAAGGCAAAAAACGCCAGGCCATCTTAGACGCTTTGGCCGCGGGCGACATCCACATCCTGATCGGCACGCATGCACTCATCGAAGACCCCGTGCAGTTCAGGCGCCTGGGCCTCGCCATTACCGACGAACAACACCGCTTTGGGGTAGCCCAACGTGCAAAACTCTGGAAAAAGGGCATTCCCCATCCGCCACATGTGCTGGTGATGACAGCCACGCCCATTCCGCGCACTTTAGCCATGACTTTGTACGGCGATCTGGATGTGTCGGTCATTGATGAGTTACCACCCGGGCGCAAAGACATCGTCACCACACACCGCACCGAAAACCACCGGATGCGGGTGTATGGCTTCATTCGCGATGAAATTGCCAAGGGCCGTCAGATTTATGTGGTATACCCCCTGATTGAAGAGTCGGAAAAGCTGGATTTGAAAAACCTTCAGGAAGGTTACGAAGCGTTGTCGCGCGAATTTCCGGTACCGGATTACCAGATCAGCATTGTGCACGGGCGCATGAAGCCCGCCGATAAAGACTTTGAAATGCAGCGCTTTGTGAGCGGGCAAACACAGATAATGGTAGCGACCACCGTCATCGAAGTGGGGGTAAACGTGCCCAACGCCAGCGTGATGATCATTGAAAATACCGAGCGCTTCGGGTTGTCGCAATTGCACCAGTTGCGCGGGCGCGTGGGGCGTGGCGCTGAACAGTCGTATTGCCTGCTGATGACCGATTTTAAAATCAGCCACGAGGGCCGCGAGCGCATCCAAACGATGGTGCGCACGAACAATGGTTTTGAAATTGCAGAGGCTGACCTGCGCCTGCGCGGCCCCGGCGATCTGGAAGGGACCCAGCAAAGCGGCATTCTCAACCTGCACATTGCCGACCTGGCCCGCGACGGACGCATCCTGCAAACCGCCCGCGAAATTGCCGACCGCATCTTAGACGACGATCCGGCATTGCAAAAGCCCCACCACGCGGTGTTGAGGGTAGAATTGGACAAACAAAAGCAACAGAAAGGATGGGGGAGGATTAGTTAGGAGTTGGCAGGATTACAGTGGGCAGTGGGCAGGGAGCGTTTGCTTGTGATGAAGTGGAGGATTCAATATCGAGCGGTTGGGGAAAGAGTGGGCAGTGGGCAGGATTGGTTTTGTTTTGGATTAAAATACGGGATATCCATGAATCTAGGCTGATCGCCTATCACCCAATTTCATGAAATACGCAAAACGCCTGCCAACTGAAAACTAAAAAAATCAATTATTTAATAATCAATCCTTTAACACCAAAAAAACACCCCTGCCAACTGCCAACTGAAAAACAGCCAACTAAAAAAAACACCAACTCCAATCGACTAATAACCAACTCCTTAACATCCAAAAGCACCCCTGCCAACTGCCAACTGAAAAACTGCCAACTAAAAACTAAAACCTACACTCCTTCCACGCTACCATAAACATTAAAAAATGTACAGGTTTTCAAAACAAATACACGAATACTGTGAGATACACACCAGCCCTTTGCCGGAAATACTGTCCGAATTAGAGCGGGAAACCCACCTCAAGACCTTGTCTCCGCAAATGCTGTCGGGACGACTGCAGGGGCAGTTGCTGGCTTTTTTCAGCAAAATAATGGCCCCGAAAGCCATCCTTGAAATCGGAACCTTCACGGGCTACAGTGCCATTTGTCTGGCGCAGGGATTGGCCGAAAACGGCGTACTCCACACCATTGAAGTGAATCCGGAACTGGAATACCTCATCCGGAAATACATAGACAAAGCCGGTTTGCAGGCACAGATTCAGCTTCATATCGGTCGGGCACAAGAGGTGGTACCTGCCCTGAAACAGCAATCATTCGACCTGGTGTTCATCGACGCTGCAAAACAGGATTACGCGTTGTTTTATGATTTGGTCATTGACAAAATAAAACCCGGAGGCCTGCTTCTTGCCGACAACATCCTCTGGGACGGGAAGGTGCTGACCCCGGAACAAGACCACGATGCCGCTGTTTTGCATGCATTTAACTGCAAAGTGGAGGCAGATCCGAGGGTGGAACAACTGTTGTTGCCCGTGCGGGACGGGTTGTTGGTGGCGCGGAAGAGGGCGGGATAGTGGGCAGTTTTCCAGCTGACAGGAATGTTCGTATTGCAGAAATTGGGTGGTATACGATTAACCCGAATTCATTAAATTGGTATTCCGTATTTTGACCCAAAACGAAGCCAACCCTGCCAACTGTAAAACTGCTACCTGCCAACTGAAAGCTGCTAACTTCTGTAAATAAATTCCCTCCCCCGCTAAATCCCCCTGCCTCATGATAATTTATCCTTCGTTTTTTGCGTGAAATATAGAATTTTGCCACACCTGATCGCGTTTGTTAGACATTCGCCGAAAGGCATTCATATTCTGACCAAATAGGGTTGTAACTTTGTACGATGGAAACCAGTGAACTGCTTAGTAAAGTCCGCAAAGTAGAGATAAAAACCAAGGGGTTGAGCCGGCATTTGTTTACCGGTGAATACCATAGTGCTTTCAAGGGCCGGGGCATGTCGTTCAGTGAGGTGCGTAGCTACCAGTATGGCGATGATGTACGTCTGATTGACTGGAATGTGACCGCCCGCACAGGTGAGCCGCATGTAAAGATTTTTGAAGAAGAGCGCGAACTGAC